>NZ_JBQEOV010000040.1:0-344 GCF_052045435.1 Acidovorax sp. 22279 | reverse complement strand
GCGGGGTGCGCCGTGGAACTCACTGCGCTGCGTTGCAGCTTCGTTCAGACATCCACGGCGAGTCAGAGCACGAAGCACGCGCGCTCCGACGCGCGTGCCACCCCACAACCGCCCCGCCGCAGGCGCAGCCAGCAGGGGGTGGACAGCCGAACATCCAACAGCCGCACAACCATTCGGACCATTGCTGCGCTCGGCCCGGGCTGCGCAGCGCGTGGCGCTTGCGCCCGCGAGATGGGGCCGAGCGCAGCAAAGGCCCGTGTGGATGTTCTGTACCCCGGTGCCCCTCTGGATGCGCCGAGGAGCGCAGGGTTTGGCGGATCAGGGCTCGCGTGTGTTTGAGCGAC
>NZ_JBQEOV010000039.1:0-453 GCF_052045435.1 Acidovorax sp. 22279 | reverse complement strand
TGGTGCCCAGGCTGACGAAGCCGATGCTTCGCAGTTCGCCACCAAGTTTGAAACCAACCGCACCCGTGCTGAAGTGGCTGCCGAAGCTGCTACCGTGGCCCAGACCCGCTCGATCGAGCCCGCTGGTTCGCGTGTGGTGACTTACAAGTCCACGGCCGACCGCGCTGCCGTGCGTGCCCAGGCTGCTGAAGCGGTGCGCACTGGCCAGATTTCTTCGGGTGAACGCGGCTGATTCACCAGGGGCGGCTGAATCTGCCGCCCTGGTTGCGCCGTATCTCTCAGTACCCAAGTCCTCTTTTTAGAATTTTCCGGAGTTTCACCATGAACAAGTCTGTCCGTTTCCTGTCCGTTGCTGCTGTCGCCGCTTTTGCCGCTTTTGGTGCCCACGCTGACGAAGCCGATGCTTCGCAGTTCGCCACCAAGTTTGAAACCAACCGCACCCGCGCTGAAGTG
>NZ_JBQEOV010000038.1:0-656 GCF_052045435.1 Acidovorax sp. 22279 | reverse complement strand
GGGTCGCTCCTTCTACTTCGGCAGCAAGGCCGCAGGCAAGCAAACCAACGTCTATGACAAGGGCGTCCAGCTCTACGGCAAACAGGACGCCACCGGCTGGCAGCGCATCGAGCTGCGCTATGGAAACCAAAAGCGATTGCTGCCCACGGACATTCTCCGCAGGCCCGCTGACTTCTTCGCAGGTGCCAGCGATTGGCATGCCCTGATGTTGGCCGAACACGGCGCCATTGCATCGCCTGAGCCCATCAAAACAGAGCCGCGCCTCCCACTCGAAACCCTCATGGCTGAGTGCACGCGCAACGTGCGATGGGGCTTCTCTACAGCGGGAAAAACGCTCGCTTTGATGGTTCGCTACTGCGATCTGGAAACCATCGTCGGCTTCGTTGAGAACTGCGCAGAAATGCCCGGTCGGCTGTCCAAGTTCAAGCGCTCCGAAGTCGAGCGCATCTATCAGCAGGTGTTCAAAAAAATCTCGGGCTCCGGTGCTGGCCACACCGCGTACGCCCACTAACCCAGGCCACGAAAGACCAACCATGAAGATGACCAGCAAAGCCGTGCTGCACGGCCTCAAGCAATCCAAGGGCGACTATGAGGGCCGCGCCTTCGACTCCACCACCTTCCACCTGTCGGTGGACATTGCGCAGTCCTCCAGCGGC
>NZ_JBQEOV010000037.1:0-661 GCF_052045435.1 Acidovorax sp. 22279 | reverse complement strand
GGGTCGCTCCTTCTACTTCGGCAGCAAGGCCGCAGGCAAGCAAACCAACGTCTATGACAAGGGCGTGCAGCTCTACGGCAAACAGGACGCCACCGGCTGGCAACGCATCGAGTTGCGTTATGGAAACCAAAAGCGATTGCTGCCCACGGACATTCTCCGCAGGCCTGCCGACTTCTTCGCAGGTGCCAGTGATTGGCATGCCCTGATGCTGGCTGAACACGGCGACATTGCATCGCCCGAGCCCATCAAAACAGAGCCGCGCCTGCCGCTCGAAACGCTCATGGCTGAGTGCACGCGCAATGCCCGTTGGTTCTTCTCCACCGCTGGCAAATCAGCCGCGCTCGCGTTCCTCTACATGGACCGCGAAACCCTCATGCAATTCATCGAGAACTGCGCAGAGCTGCCCGGTCGGCTGTCCAAGTTCAAGCGCTCCGAAGTCGAGCGCATCTATCAGCAGATGTTCAAAAAAATCTCGGGCTCCGGTGCTGGCCACGCCGCGTACGCCCACTAACCCAGGCCACACAAGGAAACCCAAAAAATGCGTATGCAAAGCCAAGCCGTGTTGCACGGTATCAAGTCCAGCAAGGGCGACTACGAGGGCCGCGCCTTCGACTCCACCACCTTCCACCTGTCGGTGGACATTGCGCAGTCCTCCAGCGGC
>NZ_JBQEOV010000036.1:0-1451 GCF_052045435.1 Acidovorax sp. 22279 | reverse complement strand
GGCGGATTCAACCGGTCGTCGCAACACCTTCAACCAGGAGGTGCTTATGGGGCGACCCGCAGGATGGATGAAGCAATTGACAGGGAGAGACGCCATGCGCTCTCCAGGGGCACCTGCGCTTCGGCGAGAGGTCGAACGTCAGTTCTGGGTGCAAATTGCAACCGGCATCCCCAGTGAGAGAGCAGCAGAGGCGATTGGCGTATCGTCGGCGGTGGGCTCGCGCTGGTTCCGGCATCGTGGCGGCATGCCATTGTTCATGTCGAAACCTGTATCTGGAAGGTATCTGTCGTTCGCGGAGCGCGAAGAGATCGGACTTCTTCGAGCTCAAGACGTCACTGTGCGGGAGATAGCTCGTCGCATTGGTCGAAGTCCCTCAACCGTTTCGCGGGAGTTGACTCGCAACGCTGCGACCCGAGGTGGCAAGCTCGAGTACCGGGCATCAGTTGCGCAATGGAAGTCCGATCTGGTCGCCAGAAGGCCCAAGCCTGCCAAGCTTGTAATCAACCAGTGTTTGCGCGAGTATGTCCAAGACCGCCTGGAAGGCAAGATTCACGATGCCCAAGGCAGGGAGGTGGCCGGACCTCGACAGGCGCCTTTCATCGGCCGCAACAAGCCTCATCGTGGTGACCGCAAATGGGTCAATGGCTGGTCGCCAGAGCAGATTTCAAACCGCCTGCCTGTCGACTTCCCGGATGATCCCTCCATGCGCATTTCGCACGAAGCCATCTACCAAGCGCTCTATATCCAAGGCAGAGGCGCCCTCAAGCGTGAGCTTGTGAGCTACCTGCGCACAGGGCGCGCTTTGCGCGTCCCACGGGCCAGGTCGCAAGCCAAGGCGTGGGCACATGTCAGTGAAGAGGTGATGATCTCCAGCCGCCCTGCTGAGATAGAAGATCGTGCGGTACCAGGTCACTGGGAGGGAGACCTGATCATCGGCCTGGACAGGTCGGCCATCGGCACGCTGGTGGAACGCTCAAGCCGTTTCACCATGCTCGTGCACCTGCCGCGCGAGGAAGGCTATGGACTGACTCCTCGAACAAAGAATGGTCCTGCACTGGCGGGCTACGGAGCCATCACCATGGCCAACGCCCTCATGAGAACCGTGACGAAGCTGCCTGCCCAGCTATACCAGTCATTGACTTGGGATCGTGGCAAAGAGCTGTCCGACCATGCACGGTTCACCATTGAGTCCGGGGTGAAAGTCTTCTTTGCCGATCCTCGCAGTCCATGGCAGCGCGGTACGAACGAGAACACAAATGGGCTGCTGCGCCAATACTTCCCCAAAGGCACAGACCTGTCTCGTTGGAGCGAGCAAGAGGTTCAAGCTGTGGCACTGACCCTGAACAACAGGCCACGCAAAACGTTGGGTTGGAAGACGCCGGCAGAGGCGCTGAATGACTACCTAAAATCAGCTGACCAACCCGGTGTTGCGACGACCGGTTGAATCCGCC
>NZ_JBQEOV010000035.1:0-2952 GCF_052045435.1 Acidovorax sp. 22279 | reverse complement strand
CACGGCTGCGTGGTGTGGTGAGCGAAGTGCGCCAGGGGGTGGATTCGGTCTCGTCGGCGTCGGTGGAGATTGCCAACGGCAACCACGACCTGTCGGCGCGCACCGAGCAGACGGCCTCCAACCTGGAAGAGACGGCAGCCAGCATGGAACAGCTCACGGCCACCGTGAGCCAGTCGGCCGACACGGCTCGCCAGGCCAACCAGCTCGCCGGCACGGCGGCCCAGGCTGCAGCGCGGGGCGGCGAAGTGGTGGGCCAGGTGGTCACCAGCATGCAGCAGATCACCGACAGCAGCCGCAAGATCAGCGACATCATCGGCACCATCGACGGCATCGCCTTCCAGACCAACATCCTGGCGCTGAACGCAGCGGTGGAAGCCGCCCGGGCCGGCGAGCAAGGCCGTGGGTTTGCGGTGGTGGCCAGCGAAGTGCGCAGCCTGGCGCAGCGCAGCGCCGAGGCGGCCAAAGAGATCAAGACCCTGATCAGCGCCAGCGTGGAGAACGTGGAATCGGGCTCGGCCCAGGTGGCGCAGGCAGGGCAAAGCATGCAAGAGATCGTTGCCAGCGTACAGCGCGTGAGCGACCTTATCGGCGAGATCACGGCCTCCTCGACAGAACAGCGCGACGGCATCGCGCAGGTCAACCAGGCCGTCACACACCTCGATCAGATGACGCAACAGAACGCGGCGCTGGTGGAAGAGTCCACGGCGGCAGCCGCCTCGATGCGTGACCAGGCACAGCACCTGGCGCAGGTGGTGTCGGTGTTCAACGTGGGAGCGGTGGCCACCCGGGCGCCGGCAGCGGCACCCCGCGCTGCAGCACCGGCGCCTGCGCCACGGCCCGCGCCGGCCGCCAAGGCCCCTCTGGGCAACAAGCCTGCCACCGCCAGTAAGGCGGCCGCCAGCGCGCCCAAGGCCCCGTCGCGGCTGGCGCCGCCAGTTGCACCCGCAGTCACACAGTCGGCAGCCCCTGCACCCAAGGCTGCGGCCAAGGGCGGGGACGACGACTGGGAAAGCTTCTGATTCCTGGCCCTTGCGTGCCCTGAAGGCTCAGGGGCGTGGGCCTGTCAGGGCCCGCAATACTGGGACCAGAGGCTTGGGTGTGGCGGGCTGGGACTTGTGTACCGGTCAGGCCCCGTCAGGCCATGGGTTCTAGCGCCTGTTCGATCTGTCTTCGTTCGCGCATTCCTGGCGGATTTTGGATGCGGGTTTTTCCCGGTGGGGCATGAGTCCGCCGGTGCCTTGGGCTGGCGTAGGCTATGGCCTGTTGTTGATGTAATCGAATGTGTCTTGCACGCCATGCGCAGACCATGGAGACATCACCGATCCACGAGGAAAAACCAACCATGCAATTTGACAATATCCGCGTCTCCCGCAAGCTGTGGGGCGCCTTTCTGGGGCTCATGATTGCCATGTTGCTGCTGTCTGCGTTTGCGCAGAACCGGGGCAACTCTTCGATGTCAGCAGCCATGGACGCCGTGGTCGAGATCGAGGCCCGCATCTCGGCTGCTGTGCGCTGGCGGGGCGCCACCGAAACGGCCGTCACCATGGTCATGGGCGGCGCGGTGACCACCGATTCGGTGCTGGCCGAGCAATACGGCGCCAAGGTCAAGGAGATCATTGGCAACATCAACAAGGTGCAGGAAGGCATCGTGGCCTCAGCCACCGCGCCCGAGGAGAAAGCCTCGCTCGACAAGGTGCTGGAGGCGCGCAAGGCCGTGCTGGCGGCCACCGCCAAGACCTGGGAGCTCAAGGGCGCAGGCGATGCCGTCGCCACCCAACGCTATGCGGACGACGAGTTTGCCCCCCTGGTCACCAAGTACCTCAAGGCGCAGGATGAGTTTGTGGCCACGCTCGAAAAGCGCCGCGACGTGATCCGTGCCGAAGCCACCCAGCGCCGCATCGAATACGCCATCACCGGCATCATCAGCTCCATGGTGCTGATGGCGGCGGGCCTGTTCCTGGCTTGGAAGCTGGTGCGCTCCATCACCCTGCCGCTGAACGAAGCGGTCGAGACCATCGATGCCATTGCAGCAGGCGATCTGACGCGCGAGCTGCAATCCACCCGCAAGGACGAGTTTGGCCACATGCTGCGTTCGCTGTCGGCCATGTCGTCACGGCTGCGTGGTGTGGTGAGCGAAGTGCGCCAGGGGGTGGATTCGGTCTCGTCGGCGTCGGTGGAGATTGCCAACGGCAACCACGACCTGTCGGCGCGCACCGAGCAGACGGCCTCCAACCTGGAAGAGACGGCAGCCAGCATGGAACAGCTCACGGCCACCGTGAGCCAGTCGGCCGACACGGCTCGCCAGGCCAACCAGCTCGCCGGCACGGCGGCCCAGGCTGCAGCGCGGGGCGGCGAAGTGGTGGGCCAGGTGGTCACCAGCATGCAGCAGATCACCGACAGCAGCCGCAAGATCAGCGACATCATCGGCACCATCGACGGCATCGCCTTCCAGACCAACATCCTGGCGCTGAACGCAGCGGTGGAAGCCGCCCGGGCCGGCGAGCAAGGCCGTGGGTTTGCGGTGGTGGCCAGCGAAGTGCGCAGCCTGGCGCAGCGCAGCGCCGAGGCGGCCAAAGAGATCAAGACCCTGATCAGCGCCAGCGTGGAGAACGTGGAATCGGGCTCGGCCCAGGTGGCGCAGGCAGGGCAAAGCATGCAAGAGATCGTTGCCAGCGTACAGCGCGTGAGCGACCTTATCGGCGAGATCACGGCCTCCTCGACAGAACAGCGCGACGGCATCGCGCAGGTCAACCAGGCCGTCACACACCTCGATCAGATGACGCAACAGAACGCGGCGCTGGTGGAAGAGTCCACGGCGGCAGCCGCCTCGATGCGTGACCAGGCACAGCACCTGGCGCAGGTGGTGTCGGTGTTCAACGTGGGAGCGGTGGCCACCCGGGCGCCGGCAGCGGCACCCCGCGCTGCAGCACCGGCGCCTGCGCCACGGCCCGC
>NZ_JBQEOV010000034.1:0-4789 GCF_052045435.1 Acidovorax sp. 22279 | reverse complement strand
ACAAAAAAGCACGCAGAAGGTAGCCCCCTCTGCGTGCTTTTTTGCTTTGTTTTTGATAGCTGTCAGCGCATGTTCCACCTACGCTTGCAGCCGTTTTGACCTGATTTCTTCACCCAGGGGCCTGTCTGGCCCTTCTCAGAAGCTCTCCCAGTCGTCGTCGCTTCCCGCAGCCTTGGGTGCCGGGGCCGGGCTGGGCGCTGCGGGCTTGGCGGCGGGTGAGGCTGCCGGGCTGCTGGCCTTGGGCGCCGCCAGGCTGGCGGCGGGTTTGCTGCCGGTCTTGGCGCTTTTGCCCAGGCTGGTGCTGCGGGCCGCGGCTTTGTAGCTGGGCGCTGCAATGGGGGTGCGGGTGGGGGCTGCCGTGTGGCGGTTCTGGCTGTAGCTGCTGTTCGTGCTGCTGGCGTCGAGCTTGAACACGGCCACGGCGTTGACCAGTTCTCCGGCCTGGGCGTTCAGTGCGCTGGCGGCCGCGGCCATTTCTTCCACCAGGGCGGCGTTTTGCTGGGTGGCCTGGTCCATCTGGGTGACGGCTTCGCCGACCTGGCCGACACCTGCGCTTTGTTCGCTGCTGGCGGCGCTGATCTCTCCCATGATGTCGGTCACGCGCCGGATGGCGCTGACAACTTCAGTCATGGTGGCTCCGGCCTTGTCGACCAGGGCGGTGCCTTGTTCCACGCGTTCCACGCTGGCGGTGATGAGGGCTTTGATTTCCTTGGCGGCTTCTGCGCTGCGTCCTGCCAGGTTGCGTACTTCTCCGGCCACCACGGCAAAGCCTCGGCCTTGTTCGCCGGCGCGGGCGGCTTCCACTGCGGCATTGAGCGCCAGGATGTTGGTCTGGAAGGCGATGCCGTCGATGACGCTGATGATGTCTGCGATCTTGTTGCTGCTGGCGTTGATGCCTTTCATGGTCTCGACCACTTCGGCCACCACGTCTCCGCCTTGCACGGCCACGGTGCTGGCGCTCACGGCCAGCTGGTTGGCGGCTCGCGCGTTGTCGGCGTTCTGGCGCACGGTCGAGCCCAGCTCTTCCATCGAGGCGGCCGTTTCTTCCAGGGCCGAGGCCTGCTGTTCCGTGCGCGCGCTCAGGTCGTTGTTGCCTGAGGCGATCTGTGCGCTCGCTGACGCTACGCCTTCGGCGTTCTGGCGCACCGAGCTGACGGTGTTGACCAGGCTTTGCTGCATGCGCTGCAGGGCGCTGAGCAGGTGGCCGGTTTCGTCCTTGGACTGCACGACGATCTGGCCGCTCAGGTCGCCACTGGCCACGCGGTCGGCCGCCTCCACCGCCTGCGCCAGGGGGCGGGTGATGGAGCGAATGATGGTGATGGCCAGAAAGATAGCGATGGCGATGGCCAGTGCACCCGCGATGAGCACATCGCGCTGCAGCGACACGGCGGCAGCTTCGGCGCGCGCGCCGGCGTCCACAGTTCTCTGCGATTGAAATTCAAACTGTTCGTCTATGGCGGCCATGTAGGCCCGCTGCGCAGGGCGCAGTTGCTCTTCCAGCAGCTTCAGGGCTTCGTCGCGCTGCCCTTGCTGGAGCGTCGTGAGGTATTGATCTCTCAGCTTCAAGAAATCACCGCGCCGCTGCTGCATGCGCGCCATCAGTTCCTTGCCCTTTTCAGAGGTGACCAATGCAGTCAGGGTTTTGTATTGCGCATCGACATCCGCTGCAGAAGCGGAAATCTGGTTTGTCGCCGATTTCACGATCGCATCCGAGGTGAAGATCGCCAGATTGCGCAGCTGAATGGCCTGCTCGTTCACGCCGTCGTTGAGGGCCCCCAGGGTTTTGACGATGGGTATCCGGACATCGATCACGTCCTTGAGCTCCGCGCGCTGGTTGGCTGACCGCACCAGGCCCACAGCACCCAAAGCGACCAACAGAAGCACCATGACGGCAAATGCCACAGCCAGCCGGGTTGAAATCTTGAGCTGATTCATCCTTTTTCTCCTCTGTGTTGATCTTTTGCAGTTGGGTGGCACATTACCTGTGCACGGCCGATCTCACCAGCCCAATTTCGTCACTGCTGAGCAGCGCCTCGATGTCCATCACGATCAGCATGCGCTCGCCCAGGCTGGCAATGCCAGTGACAAAGGCCGGGTCTACATGGCCCTGCCGCTCGAACTGGGGCGTGGGCTTGATGAGGTCGGGAGTGAGCGAGACCACATCGGCCACCGCATCCACCACCGCGCCAATCACGGTAGAGCCGATGTCCAGAATGATCACCACGGTGAAGTCGGTGTAGCTGGCTTCAGGGCATTGCAGCTTCACCCGCAGATCCAGGATGGGCACGATGCGGCCGCGCAGATCGATCACGCCCTTGATGAAGTCGGGCGATTGCGCCAGGCGCGTGGGTCTCTCGTATGAGCGGATCTCCTGCACGCGCAGGATGTCAATGCCGTACTCCTCCGCACCCAGGCGGAAGGTCAGGAATTCACGAGGGGCTGCGGTGGGGCTTGGGGCCAGCGCGCGGTGCGCAGAGTGGGTGGCGGCAGGCGCAGCGGCGTCGGCAATAGCGGTCATGGCGCGGGCTTTCAGGCGGTTGGAACGGGAGGGTTGCGAACAGCGCCAGAACGCGACGAACGCAAAAGCTATCCAAAGCATAGCAGCGCACGGTTGCAAAATGTGACATTCGCGGGCAATCCCCCCCGCAATCCGAAGGGGACTCCCCCGGCCCGGGCGGGGGCAATTGGAGAGCTTGCTCCATTTCGCGCCCCGCCTTGGTGCGCAAAAACTGCTACCGTCGCACGACCCGCCTGCCTTGCCCGGCAGGCGCCCGTTTTGGAACGACGACTTGATGCCTCTCTTCTCCGACCGCAAATCCGCTGCCCCTGACCACATGCCACCGCCCAGCCTCCCCTTGCTGGCGCTGGAGCTGCGGGCCCCCTGGGAATTTGGCGCCGTGCTGCCCGCATGGCCCGTTCTGCAGCGCGCTCCACTGGGCGATGGCCACACGGTCATCGTGTTTCCGGGCCTGACAGCTGGCGACGCCACCACCCTGCCCCTGCGCCGCTACCTCGAATCGCGCAACTACAACACGCTGGGCTGGGGCCAGGGCCTGAACCTGGGGCCGCGCGATGGCGTACTGGAGAACGCCAAGGCCCAGCTGCAGCAAGCGGTGGATGCCAGCGGCAACAAGGTGAGCCTGGTGGGCTGGAGCCTGGGCGGCATCTACGCCCGCGAGCTGGCCAAGGAAATGCCCGACCTGGTGCGCTGCGTGGTGACCCTGGGCACACCCTTTGCCGGGCCCCACACGTCCACCAACGCATGGCGCATTTACCAGTTCGCCAGCGGCCGCAGCATCGAGCGCGAAACCGAGAACTACAACCTGCCCGAAGCACCCCCGGTGCCCACCACCAGCATCTACTCCCGCACCGATGGCGTGGTGGCATGGCGCGGCAGCATCCAGGCGCCCGCCGACCACAACCCCCACACCGAGAACATCGAGGTGGTGGCTAGCCACTTTGGCATCGGCCTGAACCCCAGTGCCTGGTGGGCCGTGGCCGACCGTCTGGGCCAGCCGCACGGGCCAGGCGTGGTGTGGCAGCCGTTCCAGCGCCCCCAGCTGCCAGGGCTGCATCTGGTGTATCCCAACCCGCACCGCTGACCGGCACGTGCAGCAGCGCATCCGACTACGCCGACGCGAAGCGCTCGCCCACAAAAAAGCACGCAGAAGGTAGCCCCCTCTGCGTGCTTTTTTGCTTTGTTTTTGATAGCTGTCAGCGCATGTTCCACCTACGCTTGCAGCCGTTTTGACCTGATTTCTTCACCCAGGGGCCTGTCTGGCCCTTCTCAGAAGCTCTCCCAGTCGTCGTCGCTTCCCGCAGCCTTGGGTGCCGGGGCCGGGCTGGGCGCTGCGGGCTTGGCGGCGGGTGAGGCTGCCGGGCTGCTGGCCTTGGGCGCCGCCAGGCTGGCGGCGGGTTTGCTGCCGGTCTTGGCGCTTTTGCCCAGGCTGGTGCTGCGGGCCGCGGCTTTGTAGCTGGGCGCTGCAATGGGGGTGCGGGTGGGGGCTGCCGTGTGGCGGTTCTGGCTGTAGCTGCTGTTCGTGCTGCTGGCGTCGAGCTTGAACACGGCCACGGCGTTGACCAGTTCTCCGGCCTGGGCGTTCAGTGCGCTGGCGGCCGCGGCCATTTCTTCCACCAGGGCGGCGTTTTGCTGGGTGGCCTGGTCCATCTGGGTGACGGCTTCGCCGACCTGGCCGACACCTGCGCTTTGTTCGCTGCTGGCGGCGCTGATCTCTCCCATGATGTCGGTCACGCGCCGGATGGCGCTGACAACTTCAGTCATGGTGGCTCCGGCCTTGTCGACCAGGGCGGTGCCTTGTTCCACGCGTTCCACGCTGGCGGTGATGAGGGCTTTGATTTCCTTGGCGGCTTCTGCGCTGCGTCCTGCCAGGTTGCGTACTTCTCCGGCCACCACGGCAAAGCCTCGGCCTTGTTCGCCGGCGCGGGCGGCTTCCACTGCGGCATTGAGCGCCAGGATGTTGGTCTGGAAGGCGATGCCGTCGATGACGCTGATGATGTCTGCGATCTTGTTGCTGCTGGCGTTGATGCCTTTCATGGTCTCGACCACTTCGGCCACCACGTCTCCGCCTTGCACGGCCACGGTGCTGGCGCTCACGGCCAGCTGGTTGGCGGCTCGCGCGTTGTCGGCGTTCTGGCGCACGGTCGAGCCCAGCTCTTCCATCGAGGCGGCCGTTTCTTCCAGGGCCGAGGCCTGCTGTTCCGTGCGCGCGCTCAGGTCGTTGTTGCCTGAGGCGATCTGTGCGCTCGCTGACGCTACGCCTTCGGCGTT
>NZ_JBQEOV010000033.1:0-4966 GCF_052045435.1 Acidovorax sp. 22279 | reverse complement strand
TGCCCGTGAGAGGTAGCGCCCAGCACCATTCCCCAGATTTCTTCGCCTCTTCGGCCAACGCTAAGCCAGGACCGCGCCGAGGGCGCTTTGAGTTCCTGCGGGGGGAATCCATAAAGCTGCGCTTTACAAACCCTCCCCCCTCCGCAACTCAATCCCGGCACCGCTAATGGCACGGCGAAGAACTCAGGGGAACGGTGCAAGCAAGGCCAGCTTGCACGGGCAACAGACAACAGTTGTCCGGCTCGGAATCTAGGGGCCCGGTACACCTGAAGGGGAACACCATGATCGCAAGCAACTACCGCAAATTTCCTGAAGCTCTGGCGCTGCAGATGCCTTTGCAGTTCGGGCGCTTGCTGGTGTGGGCTACGTCGCGGCCGACGACGCGGCTGCTGCGGGCGATCAGGGCAGAGCGCGGCGCAGCTTTCAAGGCAGCGGGCCGAGTAGCCTATCCAGTGCGCAAGACCACGCCGAGCTGGGCGCGTGAGCTGGCGAAGAAAGTGCGCGACCTGGGCAAGCTGGTGAAGGCTGCGCAGGTGGCGCTGGTGTTCGCTGAACCAGTGAAGAGGACGGGCTTCGCTGGGCACTACGACCGCATGCGCGCAATGCGGCCGCTGGCACGCTGCCCTATCGCGATCAGCGCGTGAGGATGGAGCGCACAGACTCATTGCGGGCCGTCAATTCCTTGACCCACTGCGAGGTGTTTTGCTTTGGCTCTGGCGGTGCTGCAGGCGCAGGCGCAGGAACTGAGCGCACCACAGGGCCTGAATCCACGCTTGCTGTAGAAGTGACACCGCTTACCCCTTGCTGTACCTGCGGCAGATCGCACAGCAGGGTTCTGTTGTGTGTTCCCCAGGTCACCGTGGCCACACAGTCAGATAGCTGGCGGTAGGCGTAGCCCATGGATTCAAGATCGGCCTTTGTCATCGTGAAGACCGGCACGCCGTTTTGTGACACCGACACCAGACAGGTGTGCTTTGCGCCCATGGTGGCGCATCCTGCAAGGTGCATGCCCCGGTTTTCGAGGGGGTCAGGTGGGCCACTGTCAGCCATCTTCATCACGGCCTTTTTGATGCCTGGGCCTGGGTTCACTGCCGCGGCCTGATGCACCTCGAGCTGGGCCTGCGTGGCGGGTTTCTCGGGCTCTGCCGGAGCCTGCGCAACGGGCCTCGACTTGAACCCGACCATCTTCTTTGGCTCTGGCTTGTCAGTGAAGATTTTTTGACCCAACCAGATAGACCCGATGGCGGCAATGGCGAACATTGCATAGCTCCAGCGACGCCATTTGACGTTGGCCGGTGCTACGTCCTGGGCTGCGGCTTCGATGACTGCAGCGCCCTGGGTGTGGCTCTTGTACAGCGGGAAATACTGCGGTTTGTAAGGCCGCTCGTCCGATTGCACTTCCCCTCCGTTGAGGCCCGCGAACACTTTGCGGATGTAGTGATCTGGACGCCCGAGGAATGTTGCCTTGCGCACCCGGATGTGCATTTCAGCGAGGCCCGCAACGTCCTCATCCAGTGCGCGCATGCGCTGGGTCATCAGCAGCACGTCGACGCCAAAGTGTCGGCTGATCTTGAACCACTGGATGACCTCATCAGGCGTGAATCGGCCCTTGCGGACGCTCTCCTTTGGGAAGGAGACATGGCACTCATCGATCACGAACAGCGCGCCAATGTTGCCCTCTCCGCGCCACTCGTCGTAGAAGTCCCAGACGCCCCCAAACAAGCGAACGTTGCTGGGTGCAGGGATAGCGCGCTTGGAGTTGATGACGCAATCCGCAGACGATTCAACGCCGGTGAAGTCACCGACGATGAATGCCTTTTCGCCCCGGTTTGCGGCTTCGGCATCCCAGCGGCCATAGATCGGCATGGGGCCTTTTCTGATCTCGATCAGATCCAAAAATCCGGGGTCAATGGCAGCGAATTTTTCGAGCTGCAACGGCAGGTTTGTGATGACCTTGCGGCCCATCTTGAGCGCTGGCAGCACGTGGTAAACCACGGCCTCATAGCTCTTGCCAGAGCCTGGGACGCCTTCAAGCAGGTTAATCATGAGCCAAGTCTCACAAACGGTATGAGCTGCAGCACCAAGCGAATCATGATCGCGCCGGTGATGATCGTGAGCGCTGTCCCGAGGCCGATTGCTTGAACAACAGTCATCACCTCAGGTGGCACACCGGCCCAGATGGTGGCGGCCTGGGCGATGATGTCGTCAAACCCGGTCATGCCATCGAGGACGCCTTTGGCGAGGCTCAGAAGCTGTTCCAGGCACCAGAGGAACATGTCTTTGTACATCAGCACCAGGGCCTCAATCAGCCTGGGGATGAGTTCGAAAAACCAATCGATTACGGCGTCGATCTTGTCGACTACCTTTTGAATCCCCTTAACGATGGCCTGTATGGCAGCGGTGATGCCGCCGCTGGTGTCTGTCGTGTCTGCCATGGTCAACCCCCGAAGATGAGCGCACGGGCGAGCCAGAGCGCGGTGATAAGGACGCAGATGCGAATGAAGGGCCAGATAAGGCAGGGCGGCGACACATCCAGCACGCCGAAATCAACGATGCCCACGCTCAACGGCACGGTGAAAGACAAGCAACCGCCGTTGCCGTCTGCAATGGAAGGCATGAGCGCTGATGCAAGCTGGCCGAACTTGCCATCGGCACCAGCTATGCCCGAGTCTTCCCAGACGCCTTTGATGCCGTTGGGGTACTTCGTTTCGTACAGAGTGGGCTGTCCGTGGGTCTTTCCGCCAGTGACGGACCCCACATCACCGACGCCTTTTTCATCGCCGTTGGAACAAATCTTTGTGCCTGGGTTCTCTTTGCAGAAACCCGCTTGACTACCGCTAGTAACGGTCGTCGAGGTCGAAGTGCTGGTGGCACCACCGGGCTTTGTAGTGACTGTAGTTGTAGTCGTAGTGGTGGTGGTACACACGCCGTTTTTGCACTCGGTAGTGCTGTTGCGAGTGACCCTTCTTGTCTCGGTTTCGGTGTCGGTGGTTTCTTCTTCGCTGTTGTTGCCCACGCCGGAATCCGGCACCTTGTTAATGCACCGTTCGACACCGTTCACGGTACCGGTGTACCCGTCTGGACACTTCTCTTTTTGTGGGACTTTAGGCGGTGTCGTGTTGTCACCGACAGAGCAAGATTGATCGACGCTTGAGGAGTTAGAGGCCATGGAGAATGTGCCCTCCGTGACAGAAGCACCGCCGCCATAGTCAAGAAACGCATCCCTGCTGAATGAAACCTTGCAGCCCTTAGATGGGCTATCAAATGCGCCGGGCATACAGAATTGGGCACCATCTGCAACGTTGCCTTGCAGGCGGTAATCCTGCACGAGGGCGCCACCGGGCAGGGTTTGAGAAACAGCGAAAGATGCGCACCTATCTCGGTCATCATTCTTCGCTTCACAGGCGCCGTTGATTTCGATATAGGACGCGTTGCAGGTACAAGAGCCACCAGAAAGCGAGCTATTTGCTGGGCAACCAGTGCCAATAGCACCCGCACTGAATTGATAGGCATCGTATGGCCCATAGCCTGGGCAAGCATCACGGGAGTGCCAGATGTCGACGCCGGAGGCCGTTGCGTTTTTGGAGTACCAATTGAGCGTCTTAGTTACGCCGCCTCCACAACTCATGGTGGGCTGATTGGCTTGAGCCTGCGCAACGATCTCGGAAGCAGTGCCCTCAAAGGTGTAGTACTTGTACCGCACAACGGGCTGGATAGCCGCAGATGCTGAAACACCAATGACACAGAGCAGGGCAGCGCAAATGATGCGGTAAAGATGAACCATGCTCACCCCCATCACGGACGAACAGCGAGACAAAAAACAAGGGCGCTCACGGCCCCAATCAGGGCCACAACACCCAGGAATAGAGCAGCGAGCGCACCTATCAGCATGACTAAGCCTTAGGCCTTCTTGACGCCACGCTTGCCCAGGTCAATGCCCTTGAAGGCCATGTGAATGCCCATCACGGCCACGCCGATCACGATCACGGAAGCGGCCACGGTGGTGAAGTCGATTGCTGCAAAGATGTCTGCCATTTGGAAAGCTCCTAAAGGTTGGTTACATGAAACGGTGCGGATTGCACCCGCAGGCCCTGCACGCAGGGCTAGCGGCTGGAATCAGGCTTTGCTTAGGGCCTTGACGGCCACCGCGATGACGAACCCAGCGGCCCACCAAGTGACCACGGAACCGGCGCCAAAAACGTAGGCTTTCAAGATCAGTTCGGGGGTGAGCCCGAGCGCTGAAAAGTCGATGACCTCCGCCATGGAGAGCCACTGTGTGAACTCCTCCGGGCAAGGGACGGTGTCAACGTTGCAGACAAGGAAGCGCATCAGGACACCCAATCTTCTGTAGCTGATACCTCTCCGCAGCAGGGGCAACCGGCCTTGTCTTCTTCCCCAGCGACTTGTTCCAGCTCGTCATCGATGACGAGTGCGCCACAGCGAGGGCACTCAAGTTCAATGTCTGAATCAGGCATGGATGGGCTCCTGCTTTTTGTAGAGGTCGTCCAGGTCGATGACCTGGGGGCGGTGGAATGGCTCGGTGTGGTCCTCGATAAGCTGCACGCAGGTTTCGAGGTCTTCCACAATGGCGGCTTCGCAGAGCAACATGACCCACTCCGGCTGGCCGTCCTCGAAAGACGGCGCGAGGAAAGCGCCTGTTGTGCGGGACTGGATCACGTTGCGCATGGGGTGCCTTTGGGCCTTAGGCGGCCTTGGCCTGGGTGGCGGGTTTGATCGCCAGCAGCGTGAGCTTTGTGCTGTTGTCGGCACCGGCCACGATGTCGAATTCGCAATCGCACATCACACCGCCGATGGGCCAAGAGTTCTTGAGGTGTTCCCACTTCTTGAACTCGGTGGAGTCGCCCAGCTTGAACGGGCGAGTGACTACGCCGATGCTTTCGCCGCTGGAGGACTGCGCAATGTCCACCGACAGGTGGAAGGTGGTGGAGTCGAAGGCGCGGCCCTC
>NZ_JBQEOV010000032.1:0-5222 GCF_052045435.1 Acidovorax sp. 22279 | reverse complement strand
GAGGGCCGCGCCTTCGACTCCACCACCTTCCACCTGTCGGTGGACATTGCGCAGTCCTCCAGCGGCGAAAGCATCGGCGTAGTCACTCGCCCGTTCAAGCTGGGCGACTCCACCGAGTTCAAGAAGTGGGAACACCTCAAGAACTCTTGGCCCATCGGCGGTGTGATGTGCGATTGCGAATTCGACATCGTGGCCGGTGCCGACAACAGCACAAAGCTCACGCTGCTGGCGATCAAACCCGCCACCCAGGCCAAGGCCGCCTAAGGCCCAAAGGCACCCCATGCGCAACGTGATCCAGTCCCGCACAACAGGCGCTTTCCTCGCGCCGTCTTTCGAGGACGGCCAGCCGGAGTGGGTCATGTTGCTCTGCGAAGCCGCCATTGTGGAAGACCTCGAAACCTGCGTGCAGCTTATCGAGGACCACACCGAGCCATTCCACCGCCCCCAGGTCATCGACCTGGACGACCTCTACAAAAAGCAGGAGCCAACTCATGCAATTTGATCCTTCGCTCATCACTGAGCAGCAACTTTCACACTTTGCACTTGGCGTGATTTGCCTCGGCTTCCTTGCGGGCCTTGCTGGCGCCTTTGCTTTGCACGTGGTCCTGACCGTAGGCGAGTGGGTCGTCGCACGCTTCATGGCCTGGGAAGAACGCGCTGAGCGTATTGCTACTGCCCGCACTCGCGCTGCGGCACTTTCCAAGGCCATGCCACGTGGCTGACCCAACAGTCATCGAATGCTCCACCGCCTGCACGGTCACGGTGGTGCATCAGATATCAGTCCCCCCCTTCAATCTCACGCTTGAAGAGGGGGCATCAATCGCCATTGCCATCGTGGCGGTATGGGCCGTTGGCCTCGCATTCCGCGAGTTTCATCGGGTCATCTTTGTCGATGGTTCTTCAACGAAAGAAAGTGAGTAACCCATGTCTCTGTTCCTCCGCGCAAAACAAGCCGGTGCCCGCTACGTCAAGAACAGCAAGCGCGTAGCTGCTGGTGCTGCCGTAATGGCTCTGGCTTCCGCGCCAGCCTTCGCGCAAACCGCTCCCACTCAGCCCGATGTGACCGAAGCCGTCGCCTACATCCTCGGCACCATGGCCACGATTGCGCTGATCGGCAATGCCCGCCTGCTGGTCTCCGTGACCGTCAGCGTGTTCCGCTGGATTCGCGGCGCCGCGCGCTGATAGCCGCTTGTCCTCGGGGCTGCAGACCCGGGGCCTTTGCCCATGTGCACGTGGTGTGCGCATCGTCAAGGGGTTGAAATGGGCTTGTGGGTCATCGTTGCATTACTGGGGGCGGCATGGCTCATGTTTACCGCCTGATCGCTGCAGTTCTTCTGTGGTCCGTGTCGCTCTATGCGGCTGCTGTGATTCAGCCTGTCGTGCGGTACAAGTACTACAGCTTTGAGGGCACCGCTTCCGAGATCGTTGCTCAGGCTCAGGCTAATCAGCCCACTATTAGCTGCGGCGGCGGAGTGACGAAGGCTCTCAATTGGTACTCCAAAAACCCGACATCTTCCGGCGTTGAGATATGGCATTCCCGGGATGCTTGCCCCGGCTATGGGCCATATGACGGCTTTCAATTCAGTGCGGGTGCTATTGGGACCGGCTGCCCTGCAAACTCGTCGCTATCCGGTGGCTCTTGCGCTTGTAATACTGGATTTACCGAGATCAATGGGGCCTGTGAGGCTCGCAACGAAAACAGGGACCGCTGCGCATCCTTCGCTGTCTCTCAGACCTTGCCCGGCGGTGCGCTTGTCCAGGATTACCGCCTGCAGGGCAACGTTTCCGACGGGGCTCAGTTCTGCATGCCCGGTGCTTTCGATAGCGCGTCCAAGGGTTGCAAGGTTTCATTCAGCCGCGATACTTTTCTTGATTACGGTGGTGCTGCCTCTGTCACCGAGGGCACCTTTTCAATGGCTGGCGACTCGTCCACCGTCGATCAATCCTGCGATGTTGGGCCCAATAACTCGCCCCCTAAGGTTCCAGAGAAAGAGAAATGCCCCAATGGCTATACCGGCACCGTGAACGGTGTCGAGGTCTGCATAAACAAGGTACCCAATAGCGGCGCCGATGGTGGTTCAGATGAGACCGAGACTAACGACGGCACCGAGACCACCACACGCCGCATTGATCGCTCTACGAACTGTGAGGGCGACAAGTGCACGACGACCACCACGACGACGACAACGCGCCGCAATAACAGCACAGGCGCTACGACAACGACCACTACTACGTCAACCTCCACAACCTCAAAGCCGGGTTTCTGCCAGGAAAACCCGTCCTCCAAGCTCTGCAAAGACGGCAAAGATGACGGTTCGGCATTCGGCGGTTCCTGCGGTGCTGGTTTCACCTGTGAAGGTGACGCCATTCAGTGCGCAATGGCTCAGGAGCAGCACCGCAGGGCCTGCAAGCTGTTCGACGATCAGACGCCAGAGTCCCAGCTCTACGACGCTGAAAAGTCCAAAACGGGCAAGCGCACTGCCGATCTTCCTGGCAATGAAACCATCGCTTTCGGTCAGAGCATGTATGACTCGTCAAACGCTCTCGGCCCCGGCACCTGCATATCTGATTTGCCTGTGGACGTACTCGGCCAGACCGTTTCACTGCCAATCAGTCAGATATGCCCGCACCTTGCAACGCTGCGCCTTGCACTGCTTGCTTTCGGCGCGTTGATGTGGGTTCTCATTGTCTTTAGGGGGTAGCCCATGCCTGCGCTTATTCCTGTGTTTGCTTTGTTGGCGCTTGTTATCGTTTTGATTCGCTACAGGGGGTAGTCCATGCCAGCATTTATTGCGGCGCTCATGGGGGCGCTAATCAACATAGCCGGGACATTGGTTGGCCGCGTGCTGATCGCTCTCGGCATGAGCGTTGTAACGTTCACCGGTGTGTCCACCACCCTCACCTGGGCTAAGAGCAATGCTGTCTCAGCGCTCTCCGCTTTGCCCGTTGAGGTCGTCGGCATGCTCTCGGCCATGGGCGTTGGTGAGTTCCTCTCCATCCTTCTCAGTGCCTTGACTGCTCGTATGGCGCTGCAAGGTCTGACCGGTGGCGCTGGCGGCAGTATCAAACGCTTGGTGGTCAAATGATGCGCTCCCTTCGCTATCAGCTCGGTTACCTGTACTTGACCACAGGCGGCAACGGCGCGGGCAAAACGCTCATGACCATCTGGGACGTTCGTCAGCTCCAGGTGAAGACCGGTCGGCCTGTGTTCTTCTGGGGCTTCGCTGCAAAGCAACCCCTGCTCGATTTCGGTTGGAAGGAATTCGAGCCGAAGGATTGGGAGTCGCTGCCAGATGGCTCCATCTGCATCGTCGATGAGTGCCAAAAGGTCATGCCCACTCGCGCGACTGGGCAGCCTCCTGCGTGGATTGGAGCGCTCGCGCAGGACAACCGCAAACGCGGCTTTGACTTCTTCTTCATCACACAGCACCCACTCAACATCGATAGCTTTGTCCGTCGCTTGATCGCTGCACCAGCGTGGCATCGGCACTTCAAGGCCTCAATGTTGGGCGATGCCAGCAACGAATTGAAGTGGTCTGCGGTGAATGATCAGCCACAGAAAGACGGTTCAGGCAAGAACGGCGAAGTGACCAGCCGCAAATGGCCGCGCGAGGCTTTCGACTGGTACACGTCCACTAGCATGGACACCCGCAAAACCGGGATACCGCTCAAGGTCTGGAAGGGCGTCGGTGCGCTGGTTCTGGCGCTCGGTTGCGTGGGGTTCGTCGGCCATCAGCTGTACAACATGACGTTCAAGGGCGGCGCCTCCGGTGTCGCAGCATCGCTCCCCTCCGTCCCCTCTGCCGCTGCCCCCGCAAAGCAGGCCATCAGCCCCAGCGGTCGCACAAGCGCTGAGCCTGCAAGCCTGGACGAATATCTAGCGGCCCGCACGCCACGGCTCAAAGACTTTCCGCACACTGCGCCGGCCTACGATCAAGTCACCTCGCCTACTGTCGCGCCATACCCTGCCGCTTGCGTGCACATGGGCCCGCGCTGCGAGTGCTACACCCAGCAGGCCACGCTGATGCAGGTCAGCGTGCAAACCTGCCTCCAGGTCGTTAAGCGTGGCTTCTTCATGGACTGGAAGTCCGCACCACCTGCGGACACACAGCAGCCTCGCAACCCGCCACAGATGGCCCAGCAGGTTACCCAGGCAGAGCCGGTACGCACTGTTCCAGTTCCAATGCCTGCTGCACGCCCTGAGCCTCCGCAAAGCCAATACCTGCAGGGCCTTGCTGCACGGAATGCCCAAGTACGTTCAAGCCTGACGCAATGAGTCAGTCTGCGCGGATGTCTTCTGTTTGCGCTGTCTCTTTCACGAGTGCCCACCGGTAGCCGGGTGGCGCCGCCGGTTTTTCGTGTGTGCGAGTTCTTGGGCCAGCTTCAATGATGCCGTCTCGCACTCCTGCTTTGATAACCCAATACGTCGCCCAAAACAGTGCTATCAGCACGATCAGTGCAACTGCAATTTCGAAAATTGCTTGGCGCTGCAGCGCCTCTTCAAATGCTCTGGTGTTCATGCCTCCAAAGCTAGCACAGCCTTCCAAATGTCGCGAAAACGGATCTGGCCATGACAATTCACGCGCTGACTACGATAGGGCAGCGGGCCAGCGGGCGGATCGCCAGTATGCGGTCGATATGTCCGCCGAAGCCCTTGCGCTTCACCGGCTCAGAGAACACCAGCGCCACCTGCGCAGCCTTCACCAGCTTGCCCAGGTCGCGCACTTTCTTCGCCAGCTCACGCGCCCAGCTCGGCGTGGTCTTGCGCACTGGATAGGCTACTCGGCCCGCTGCCTTGAAAGCTGCGCCGCGCTCTGCCCTGATCGCCCGCAGCAGCCGCGTCGTCGGCCGCGACGTAGCCCACACCAGCAAGCGCCCGAACTGCAAAGGCATCTGCAGCGCCAGAGCTTCAGGAAATTTGCGGTAGTTGCTTGCGATCATGGTGTTCCCCTTCAGGTGTACCGGGCCCCTAGATTCCGAGCCGGACAACTGTTGTCTGTTGCCCGTGCAAGCTGGCCTTGCTTGCACCGTTCCCCTGAGTTCTTCGCCGTGCCATTAGCGGTGCCGGGATTGAGTTGCGGAGGGGGGAGGGTTTGTAAAGCGCAGCTTTATGGATTCCCCCCGCAGGAACTCAAAGCGCCCTCGGCGCGGTCCTGGCTTAGCGTTGGCCGAAGAGGCGAAGAAATCTGGGGAATGGTGCTGGGCGCTACCTCTCACGGGCA
>NZ_JBQEOV010000031.1:0-8037 GCF_052045435.1 Acidovorax sp. 22279 | reverse complement strand
TTCAGCGTGGCCGACTATGGGCTGGAAGCGGATCTGTTCACGGCTGTGCCTGAACTGGTCAAGGCCGTCTGAGCCCCGCAGATCACAGGCACAGACCATTCGATGGGATCTGAATGCTATAAAAAATATAGCTTTTAGCGCTTGTTCGACGAGCGCTGAGGCTGCTTTTTATACCTATAAATCAGCAGGAGACAAAACCATGACCACATTCCTTTCCCGTCGCAGGCTTGTCCAGGCCACTGGCGCAGCGCTCGCCAGTGCGGCATTGCCAGCACTGGCCCAAACCAGTTGGCCCAGCCGCCCGATTCGCATCATCGTGCCGTACACGGCGGGCGGGTTTACCGACCAGATGGCGCGTCTGCTGACGGTAGGCCTGCAAAAGCAATTCGGTCAGTCGGTTGTCATCGACAACAAACCCGGCGCGAACAGCATCATCGGCGTGGATGCCGTCGCCAAGTCCGCCCCGGACGGTCAAACCTTTGGTGTGGTCATTCCGGCCTTTACCGCCAACACCACGCTATACCCCAAGCTGCCCTACAACCCGCGCAAGGACCTGATGGGCGTGTCGCTGCTGGGTGTTTCTCCGTTGGTGGCGGCGGTGGCGCCCAATGCACCGTTCAAGACGGTGAAGGAACTCGTGGCCTATGCCAAGGCCAACCCTGGCAAGGTGAGTTTTGCCTCATCAGGCACAGGCTCTGCCGCGCACCTCACCAGCGAGCTGCTCAAGTCACTGACCAAGACCTTCATGGTCCACATTCCCTACCGCGGCGCAGCCCCGGCGTTGACGGACTTGCTCGGCGGCCAGGTGCCCCTGTTCCTCGACCCTCCGCCCAACCTGATCCAGCCCGCCAAGGCAGGCCGCATCACCCTCATCGGCGTGGCCAGCGAAAAGCGCTTGCCCATGTTGCCTGACGTGCCGACCTTCATCGAGCAAGGCGTGCCCGGCATGTTGGGCAGTACCTGGGCCAGCATGATTGCACCCGCAGGGACGCCGCGCGACATCGTCAAGCGCATGTCGGACGCCGTGAACGCCATCATCCAGAGTGATGAAACCAAGGCCAAACTCGACACCATGGGCACCTTTGGTGAAGGCACCACGCCCGAGGCTTGCGACGCCTTTTTGGCGGCTGAAACGACCAAGTGGGGCAAGGTGATCCGCGACGCGGGTGTCACGCTGGACTGAGAAGGCGTGCGCCGGCCTGGCCTGATGGCCAGGATTTACGCGTACCGCTTGGCCCGCAGGTTTTCCTTCATCTGCTGCAGGATGGGCTGCAGCGAGCTGCCGATGCGCAGCGCCACGCAGGTGGCCAGCACGTCGATGATGAGCAAGTGCATGAGGCGCGACACCATGGGGCTGTAGCGGTCGTAGCCCTCGGGGTGGTCGGCCGCCAGATGGATCTGGCAGGTGCTGGCCAGGGGCGAGCCGCTGGCGGTGATGACGATGGTGGTGGCACCGTTGCGGCGGGCGATGTCTGCCGCGTCCATCAGGTCGCGGGTGCGGCCCGAGTTGGAGATGATCACGGCGCAGTCGCCTGGCCCCAGCAGGGTGGCGCTCATCACCTGCATGTGGCCGTCGCTGCTGGCAATCGAGGTCACGCCCAGGCGGAAAAACTTGTGCTGCGCGTCCTGCGCCACGATGCCCGAGTTGCCCACGCCGTAGAACTCGATGCGTTTGCCTTTCTTCCACGTGTCGGCAATGGCCTCGGCCGCACGTTCGATGGCCACGGTGCTGGCCGCGTTCCGGTATTGCAGGAACGCTGCCACGGCGTTGTCCACCACCTTCACCAGCACGTCACCGGTCTTGTCGTCGGCATCCACGCTGCGGTGGATGAAGGGCACGCCTTCGCTCACACTGCCTGCCAGCTTGAGCTTGAAGTCCGCCAGCCCGTCGTAACCCATGCTGCGGCAAAAGCGCACCACGGTGGGCTTGCTCACATGCGCGCGCTCGGCCAGCTCGCGCACGGGCAGGCGGGCGAAGGTGCGGGGGTCGGTCAGCACCAGCTTGGCCACGCGCTGTTCGGCGGGGGCCAGCGAGGGCAGGGAGGCGGTGATGCGGTCGAGCATGTCAGTCTGTGAAGGCAGGGCAGGCTGCGCAGGGGGCCTTGGAAGGGGCTTGGGTGGACGCTTCATCCACCGGCTGTGCGCGCGGTGGTGGGGCCATCTGCGTTTAATGTAACTCGGTTCCCAAAGGTATGGGGCCCGCGCAATCCCTGCCTTTCAACCTGCTTGCACGGGGCCTGGGCGTTTCCCCCCTGGCCCGGGTAGGCCCTGCACGCATAGCATCCTCCATCACGTTATCCAGATACTGAGGAGCCTTCCATGCGCAAACCCTTGCTGACAAAACTTCTGGCCGGTGCGGCCCTGGTGGCTGCTGCGTCGGGCAGCTGGGCCCAGGGCCAGGTCAACATCATCTGCTCGGTGCAGGCCGAGTGGTGCAACCTGATGTCCACGGTGTACGCCAAGACCACTGGCACCAAGGTCAACATGACGGCCAAGGGATCGGGCGAGGCGCTGGCGCAGCTCAACGCCGAGCGCGCCAACCCCAAGACCGACATCTGGTTTGGCGGCACAGGCGACCCGCATCTGCAGGCGGCCGAGCAGGGCCTGACGCTCGAATACAAGTCGCCCCAGCTGGCGCAGCTGTACCCTTGGGCACAAAAGCAGGCGGCCGATTCCAAGTATCGCACCGTGGGCGTGTACCTGGGCCCGCTGGGTTTTGGCTACAACAAGGAGCTGCTGGCCAAGCGCAAGCTCAACCCCCCCCAGTCATGGGCCGACCTGCTCAAGCCTGAATTCAAGGGCGAGGTCCAGATGGCCAACCCGGCCTCTAGCGGCACCGCCTACACCATGATCGCCACGCTGGTGCAGATCATGGGCGAGGAAAAGGCGTTTGAATACCTCAAGGCCCTGCACCCCAACATCAGCGCGTACACCCGTTCAGGCACGGCGCCTGTCAAGGCGGTTGCACGCGGCGAGACCACGGTGTCCGTGAGCTTCGTGCACGACGTGACCACCGAGGCGGTCAACGGCTTCCCCGTGGGCTCGGTCACACCTTCTGAAGGTACCGGCGCCGAGGTGGGCTCCATGAGCATCGTCAAGAACGGCCCCAACACCGAGGCCGCCAAGAAGTTCTATGAATGGGCGCTCACGCCGGGTGGTCAGCAGTTTGGCCTGGCGGCCAAGCAGTTCCAGCTGCCCAGCAACACGCAGGTGCCCAAAGACCCGCGCATGACCGATCCGGCCAAGATGAAGCTCATCAACTACGACTACGCCAAATACGGCGCCAGCGCCGAGCGTCGCCGCCTGATTGCGCGCTGGGAAAAAGACGTACAAAACGCAACGCGCTAAGGGGTGGTGGTGTCGGCAGCAGCGGCGGCGCACGCAACCCTTCGGACCAGGACTCCCGGTGCCTCGGTCAACCGGCCCCTGTGGGTCTGGCTGGCCATGGGCGTACTGGGGTACCTGGTGTTCCCCTGGTATGCACAGCAGGACGCCAATGGCCTGCTGGCGGTGGGCCAGGTCTTCAGCAGCGAGCAGGCGGCCAACGGGCTGATGCAGGCGGCCTTGTTCGGGCGCCCCTGGCTGTGGCTGGGCCTCGCCGGGCTGGTGGTGGCGGGCCTGGGGGCCTGCCTGCCCGCCGGGCGCAAGCAGGGTGCCCTGCTGGTGGCGGGGGGTGCGCTGGGGCTGGCGGCCCTGCTTCTCAGCGGCTTTGCGATTGGCGCGCGCGGCTGGGCGTTTGAATGGATGAACAACAGCCTGGGCGAACTGGGCGCGCGCCAGCCCGGCATGGGCTGGGGCGGGTTTGTGGTGCTGTCGGCGCTGCTGGTGCTGCTGTCTTTCGGGGTGGCGCGGCGGGGCTTCTTCAAGGGCGACCTGTTCGTGGCTGCGGCAGTGGTGGGCTGTGGCAGCCTGCTCGCGCTGTTCATCGTGTTCCCGGTGCTCAAGGCGCTGTCGGCTGCGTTTTTTCTGGAGGACGGCCCGTTCTCGCTGGCCGTGGTGTGGGAGCGCATTGCGCACGAGCGCAACTTCAGCCTGTCGTGCCTGGCGGGCGGCCAGCGCTGCGGTGTGGCCTGGAACACGCTGTTCCTGGGGCTAATGACCGCCACCAGCACCACGCTGCTGGGCACCTTCATGGCGCTGATGGCCGAGCGCGCCTCGCGCCGCTATGCGCGGCCGCTGAACATCGTGGCGCTGCTGCCCATCATCACGCCGCCGTTTGTGGTGGGCCTGGGGCTCATCCTGCTGTTCGGCCGTGCGGGGGTGTTCAACCAGTTTCTGGAATACGCGTTTGGCATTACGCCGTCGCGCTGGTTCTACGGCTGGCTGGGCGTGTGGGTGGCGCAGACCTTTGCCTTCACACCCATTGCTTTCATGATCATGCGCGGCGTGGTGCAGGGCGTGGCGCCCAGTCTGGAAGAGGCCGCGCAAACGCTGCGTGCCAGCCCGCACCGCACCTTCATGACCGTGACCCTGCCGCTGCTCAAGCCGGGCCTGGCCAATGCGTTCCTGGTGGGCTTCATCGAAAGCATGGCCGACTTCGGCAACCCCATCGTGGTGGGCGGGCAGTTCTCGGTGCTGTCCACCGAAATCTTCTTTGCCATCGTGGGTGCGCAGTATGACCAGGGCCGTGCCGCGTCGCTGGCCTGGATCCTCACATTCTTTGCGCTCACCGTGTTCGCCATCCAGCGCGGCTTGCTGGGCAAACAGAACTTCACCACCGTATCGGGCAAGGGTGATGCAGGCATTGCCATGCCGCTGCCCACCGGTGTGCGCCGCGTGGTGCACTCGATTGCACTGCCCTGGATGGCGTTCACCCTCATCGTGTACCTGTTTGCACTGGCCGGTGGCTTTGTGCAGACCTGGGGGCGCGACTACACCATCACGCTGGCGCATTTCCGTACCGCGTTCAGCGTGGAATGGGGCGAGTTTGGTGTGGTGTGGGCGGGCACAGCGTGGAACTCGTTCTTCACCACGCTCAAGCTCGCGGCCATCTCGGCGCCGCTCACGGCCACGCTGGGCATCGGCATTGCGTGGCTGCTGGC
The DNA here is from genome assembly GCF_052045435.1 of Acidovorax sp. 22279. NCBI lineage: Bacteria > Pseudomonadati > Pseudomonadota > Betaproteobacteria > Burkholderiales > Comamonadaceae > Acidovorax > Acidovorax sp. 22279. Next base: position 2,995 of record NZ_JBQEOV010000031.1, on the reverse strand, counting down.
GCGCACCGAGTTCCGGGGGCAGGGCGCGTTCGAGTTTGCAGCGCTGCTGGCTTTTGCCATTCCCGGCACGGTGCTGGGCGTGAGCTACATCCTGGCGTTCAACGTGCCGCCGTTCGAGCTGACGGGCACGGCCCTCATCATCGTGCTGTGCTTCATGTTCCGTAACCTGCCGGTGGGCGTGCGTGCGGGCACGGCGGCGTTCAAGCAGCTGGACCGGTCGCTGGATGAAGCGTCCGTCATGCTGCGCGCAGGTAGCGTGCAGACGTTGCGCCACGTGGTGCTGCCGCTGCTCAAGCCCGCGCTGGTGGCGGCACTGGTCTACAGCTTTGTGCGTGCCATCACTACCGTGAGCGCGGTGATCTTCCTGGTCACGGCCGAGAACGAGCTGGCCACCACCTACATCATCGGCCGCGTGGGCAATGGCGACTATGGCGTGGCGCTGGCGTACTGCACGGTGCTCATCGTCCTTATGTCGGCCTCCATCGGACTCATTCAGCTGCTGGTGGGTGACCGCAAACTGGGCCGCCGTGGAGCCGCTCCCGCTGCGCACTGACCCCTCTGACAAAAAAGAAAACACGCCATGAACAACAATGACGCGGGCATCGTGTTCCGCAACATCACCAAGCGCTACGGCAGCGACAGCAGCGCGGCCCTGGCCGTCAAAGGCATCAGCTTTGAGGTGCCGCGCGGCACGCTCACCACCATCCTCGGCCCCTCGGGCTGCGGCAAGACCACCACCTTGCGCATGATCGCGGGGCTGGAGTCGCCCACCTCGGGCGAGATCTTCATTGCCGGCAAGGACGTGACCACACTCGGCCCCGCGCAGCGCAACGTGAGCATGATGTTCCAGAGCTACGCGCTGTTCCCACACATGAACGTGGTGGAAAACGTGATGTACGGCCTGCGCATGTCGGGCCAGCCCAAGGAGCAGGCACGCACCAAGGCGGTGGAGGCGCTGCGCGGCGTGGGCCTGGTGGGCTATGACGACCGCCTGCCCAGCGAGCTGTCTGGTGGCCAGCAGCAGCGCGTGGCCCTGGCCCGCGCGCTGGTGCTGGAGCCCGAGGTGCTGCTGTTTGACGAGCCCTTGTCCAACCTCGACGCGCGCCTGCGCCGCGAGATGCGCGAAGAGATCCGTGCGCTGCAGCAGCGCCTGTCGCTCACGGTGGCTTACGTCACGCACGACCAGGCTGAGGCCATGGCGGTGAGCGACCAGATCATCGTGATGAACCAGGGCCTGATTGCACAAAAGGGCTCGCCCCGCGCGCTGTATGAAACCCCGCACAGCGAATTCGTCGCGGGCTTCATGGGCGAGGCCATGCTGTTCCCGGCCGTGGCCGACGCTGACGGCACGGTGGCGCTCGGCCCACTGGTGTTGCGCCCCCGCATGGCGGTGAAGAGCGGCCCGGTGAAGGTGGCGGTGCGCCCTGAGGCCTGGCGCATTCACCGCCAGGGCGAGGGCCTGCTGCCCGCGCGGCTGGACAAGCGGGCCTACCTGGGCGCCGTGTACGAATACACCTTCGAGACCGCGCTGGGCCATATTTTTGTGGTGTCGTCCGACCTGGACGATGTGCTGGCTGTGGGCGACGCGGTGCAGCTGAGCCTGGGTGCCCACGGCGTATCAGTGGTTGGTAGTACCGAAGGCGCCCGGACCAATGCGGAATAATGGCGCCATGACGAACCAACTCGACGCCCTCAAACAGTTCACCACCGTGGTTGCCGACACCGGCGACTTTCTGCAACTGGCCCAGTTCCGTCCGCAGGACGCCACGACCAATCCCTCGCTGATTCTCAAGGCGGTGCAAAAGCCCGAATACGCACCGCTGCTCAAGGACACCGTCGCCAAGTGGCAAGGGCGTGCGATGGACGAGGTGATCGACCGCCTGCTGGTGCGTTTTGGTTGCGAGATCCTGACCCACGTGCCCGGCCGTGTTTCCACCGAAGTGGATGCCCGCCTGAGCTTTGACACCAGCGCCACCGTCACGCGCGCCGAGCGCATCATCGAGCTGTACCAGGCCGAAGGCATCCACATCGACCGCGTGCTCATCAAGATCGCGGCCACGTGGGAAGGCATCCAGGCCGCCGCCCAGCTGGAGCGCAAGGGCATCCACACCAACCTCACGCTGCTGTTCTCGTTCGCCCAGGCTGTGGCCTGCGGCCAGGCCAAGGTGCAGCTGATCTCGCCGTTTGTGGGCCGTATTTACGACTGGTACAAGAAGCAGGCAGGCGCGAGCTGGGACGAGGCCGCGCGCGCGGGCGCCAACGACCCGGGCGTGCAGTCTGTCACGCAGATCTACAACCACTACAAGCGTTTCGGCATCGCCACCGAGGTGATGGGCGCGAGTTTCCGCAATGTGGGGCAGATCACGGCGCTGGCCGGGTGCGACCTGCTGACCATTGCGCCCGAGCTGTTGGCGCAGCTGGCTGCGAGTGATGCACCGTTGCAGCGGGCGTTGGATGCGGAGGCTGCCAAGGGCATGGACTTGCCTGCGGTGAACTATGACGAGGCGGGGTTCCGGTTTGCGCTGAATGAGGATGCGATGGCGACCGAGAAGCTGGCTGAGGGGATTCGGGCGTTTGCGGTGGATGCGGTGAAGCTGGAGAAGCTGATCCTCGCGGCTTGAACTCGGGCTTCATTTTTTTGAGCGGCTGGTGCCTGGGTTGTGGGCGCTGGCCGTTTTTGTTTTAGGGGGGCTCTGGGGAGCACATCGCGCAGCATGCTTGTGTTGAGGGTGGAGGCCGGGAGTCGCCCGGCGTGCGAGTAACTTTCTTTTGCTTCGCCAAAAGAAAGTCACCAAAGAAAAGGCGACCCCCAGTCTGCGACCCCCACGCGGTGCGTGGGGGCAAACCTGCAGCGGTGCGGCTGCGGGGTGCGCCGTGGAACTCGCTTTGCGCTGCGCGCGCCGCTCAGACATCCACGGCGAGTCAGTTGACGAGGCATGGGCGCTCCGACGCCCATGCTCACCCCGCAACCGCCCCGCCGCAGGCGCAGCCAGCA
>NZ_JBQEOV010000030.1:0-14823 GCF_052045435.1 Acidovorax sp. 22279 | reverse complement strand
ATTAAGCAATGATCTTGGCCACGACGCCAGCGCCCACGGTACGACCGCCTTCGCGGATAGCGAAGCGCAGGCCTTCTTCCATGGCGATGGGGTTGATCAGCTTCACAGTGATCGACACATTGTCACCAGGCATGACCATTTCCTTGTCGGCTGGCAGCTCGATGGCGCCAGTCACATCGGTCGTGCGGAAGTAGAACTGGGGACGGTAGTTGTTGAAGAAAGGAGTGTGGCGACCGCCTTCGTCCTTGCTCAACACATACACCTCAGCCGTGAAGTGGGTGTGGGGCTTGATCGAGCCGGGCTTGCACAGCACTTGGCCACGCTCCACGTCTTCGCGCTTGGTACCGCGCAGCAGCAGGCCGACGTTGTCGCCAGCTTGGCCTTGGTCCAGCAGCTTGCGGAACATTTCCACGCCGGTGCAGGTGGTCTTTTGCGTGTCGCGGATACCCACGATTTCGATTTCTTCGCCGACTTTGATGATGCCGCGTTCCACGCGACCGGTCACCACGGTGCCACGGCCGGAGATGGAGAACACGTCTTCCACGGGCATCAGGAAGGCACCGTCCACAGCGCGCTCAGGCGTGGGGATGTAGGTGTCCAGGGCTTCGGCCAGCTTCATGATGGCTTCTTCACCCAGCTTGCCCTTGTCGCCTTCCAGGGCGAGCTTGGCGGAGCCACGGATAATGGGGGTGTCGTCGCCTGGGAAGTCGTACTTGTCCAGGAGTTCGCGCACTTCCATTTCGACGAGTTCCAGCAGTTCTTCGTCGTCCACCATGTCGCACTTGTTCAGGAACACGATGATGTAAGGCACGCCCACTTGGCGAGCCAGCAGGATGTGCTCGCGGGTCTGGGGCATGGGGCCGTCAGCAGCAGAGCAGACCAGGATAGCGCCGTCCATCTGGGCAGCGCCGGTGATCATGTTCTTCACATAGTCGGCGTGGCCGGGGCAGTCCACGTGAGCGTAGTGGCGGTTGGCCGTTTCGTATTCCACGTGGGCGGTGTTGATCGTGATACCGCGGGCCTTTTCTTCGGGCGCAGCGTCGATCTGGTCGTAGGCCTTGGCTTCGCCGCCGAACTTGGCGGACAGCACGGTAGCGATAGCTGCCGTCAGCGTCGTCTTGCCATGGTCCACGTGACCGATCGTGCCCACGTTCACGTGGGGCTTGGTCCGCTCGAATTTTCCTTTTGCCATTTTTCCGACTCCGAAAAAAATCTACATCAACACAACAGGATCTCGGCGCAACCAGAACCGGACGCACCAGAAAATGGTGCCCATGGCGGGAATCGGACCCGCGACCTCTCCCTTACCAAGGGAGTGCTCTACCACTGAGCCACATGGGCAATTGGCGCCGCTCGCACAACACCAAAAATCTCTACTCAACAAACCAGCACAACAAACAATGGAGCGGGAGACGGGAATCGAACCCGCGTCATTAGCTTGGAAGGCTAGGGTTCTACCATTGAACTACTCCCGCGCAGACCACCGGCCTTTGCGAACCTAACTTTGCACTCACAAAGTCAAGCATCACTCTCAACACTGCTCACTCACTGGTGGAGGGGACTGGATTCGAACCAGTGTAGGCGTAAGCCAACAGATTTACAGTCTGCCCCCTTTAGCCACTCGGGCACCCCTCCGGAGAATTTCGAATTATAGCACCAAATTTTTACGCATTCAGAAATTAAACGCATTTGACGCTCTTCACAAACGCTGTAAGCGCTCGCTGCTGCATGTACCGTTGGTGCGGCTGGCGGGGATCGAACCCACGACCCTTGGCTTCGGAGGCCAATACTCTATCCACTGAGCTACAGCCGCATACCTCTGATTGACGCAGCCTTTGATTATTGCACGCGGCAAGCATCCAAACAAACAAAGCCCTGGCGCTCAGCCCCCACAGGATGCAGCAGGCACTTTCGCCCCGACCAGCGACAACCCCACACCACGCAAAAATGCGTCGGTGCTGGCGCCACCTACGCCAATGAGATCAAAGCCACCGTCATTCAGAATCCAGTTGCGGATCAGCCCATCAAAAAGGGCATGCAGGCTGATGGCCGCGTCCATCGCCGACATCGACAGCACCACCCCTTGCGACTCAGCAGCCAGCGCAAAGTCGCGCGCCAGCTGCTGCGTAAACCCTTCGGAGGCCGCCACATGGCGCTCGCGCAGCCCCATCAGCTCGTCCACGTATTCCACCTTGTACAACGCAATCTCGAAAACCCTTCGGGTGTGCTCGTCCGAGGCCACACTGCGCAGCACCAGCGCCATCACCGCCCGAAGGCGTTGCACAGGATCAGCGCAGGTGCTGTCTTCAAAACTGGCAAAACCCTGTTCCAGCGGCAGCGTGACACGGTCCATCATGGCGCTAAACAGATCCACCTTGTCCTTGAAGTGCCAGTAGATCGCACCACGCGTGGCTCCCGCCGCCTGGGCAATATCACTCAGCGACGCGCGGGACACCCCTTTTTCCCGAAACACCAACTCAGCCGCATCGATCAACCCGTTGCGGGTTGCGATTGCATCTTCTTTTGTCCGGCGCGCCATAGTCAAACATCCTGTTGAGTCCCCAAAACCCCTACGACTGACTAGGGGCATCTGCAGCAGTCGACAATTATACATTCATGTCTGTATGTATAATTTCTGATCAAACTGTCGGGGCATTGAGCCAAGCGCTCTAGACCTCCCTTTTTTTCCAGATCCCTTTTTTTGACGCCCACCCAAAGGACTCTCATGCCTCAACTGCGTGACGCATCCGGCACCCCTTACTTGCGTGCCACCATCACCCGACGAGTACTTTCGCTGGCTGCCATCAGCGCAGCAGTACTGCTTGTGTCCGCCTGTGGCAAGGCCGATGGACAGGCCGCCGGGGCAGGCGGTCCCAAGCCGCCCCCGGTCGAAGTGGGAGTCGTTACCGCCACGCCCGGCGACGTGGGGCTGATCACCGAACTGCCTGGCCGCGTGGAGGCGTCTCGGGTGGCCCAAGTGCGCGCACGGGCCGCCGGCATCCTTCAGCAGCGCGTGTTCAAGGAAGGTAGCGACGTCAAGGCCGGGCAGGTGCTGTTCCGCATTGATCCCGCTCCCTACGCCGCAGCGGCAGAGAGCGCGCGCGCCAGCCTCGCCAAGGCCCAGGCCAATCTGGCACAGGCCAGCGCACAAACTGAGCGCTATCGCCCCCTGGTTGCAGCCAATGCCATCAGCAAGCAGGACTTTGTAAACGCAGAGGCGGCCGAGAAACAAGCCCAGGCCGACGTGGCGGCCGCCAAGGCTGCTGTGCGCACCGCCGACATCAACCTCAGCTATGCCAGCGTGACCTCCCCCATCTCCGGCCGCATTGGCCGCGCACTGGTCACCGAAGGCGCCTTGGTCGGCCAGGGCGAAGCGACCGCATTGGCTGTGGTGCAGCAGATTGACCCGGTGTACGTGAACTTCACCCAATCGGCCGGTGACGTCTTCCAACTGCGGCGCGCTATGGAAAGTGGGCAGTTCAAGCGCGCTGGCGGCAGCCAGGCAGCCAGCGTCAAGCTGGTGCTCAGCGACGGATCTGAATACGCACAAGCTGGCAAGCTGCTGTTCACGGACTTGTCGGTGGACTCCACCACCGGCCAGGTCACCCTGCGCGCAGAGGTGCCCAACCCCAAGGGCGAGCTGCTGCCCGGACTGTATCTGCGTGTGCGGATTGAACAGGCACAGGCCAGCAACGCCATCACCCTGCCCCAGCAGGCTGTCACGCGCACCCAGCAGGGCGACACGGTCAGCGTGGTTGGCGAGGACGGCAAGGTGTCGCAGCGCACCGTCAAGATCAGTGCCGCACAGAACAACCGCTGGGTGGTGCTGGACGGTCTGAAGGCGGGTGAAAAAGTGATGGTGGACGGCTTCCAGAAGCTGCAGATGCTGCCGCCCGGAACCCCGGTCAAGCCCGTCCCATGGCAAGCGCCAGGCACGCCTGCGCCGGCATCAGCGACAGCCTCCGCGCCCACCTCTGCAGAGGCACCAGCCACACCTGCTTCGGCCGCATCCAAGCCATAAGGGGCAATCCAGCATGGCCAAATTTTTCATTGACCGCCCCATCTTTGCGTGGGTGATTGCGCTGTTCATCATGGTGATGGGCGGCGTAGCCATCACGCAGCTACCCATTGCACAGTACCCGCCGGTGGCACCACCGTCCATCGTCATCAACGCGGCATACCCCGGCGCATCGGCGCAAACCCTCGAAGACAGCGTGCTGTCGGTCATCGAACGCGAGATGAACGGCTCCCCCGGGCTGATCTACATGGAATCGGTCGCGCAGGCCGATGGTTCCGGCAGCATCACGCTGAGTTTCCAGCCCGGCACCAATGCCGACCTGGCGCAGGTGGACGTGCAAAACCGGCTTTCACGGGCCACGCCGCGCCTGCCTTCTGCCGTGACACAACAGGGTGTGCGCGTGGACAAGTCGCGTTCCAACTTCCTGCTGTTCACCATGCTGTCGTCCAGCAACCCGGCCACCGACACCGTGGCCTTGGGTGACTATGCGTCGCGCAACGTGGTGCCAGAACTGCAACGCCTCAAGGGCATTGGTCAGGCCCAGCTGTTTGGCACGGAGCGCGCCATGCGCATCTGGATCGATCCGGCCAAGATGGTGAGCTACAACCTGTCGGCAGCAGAGATCACCGCCGCCATCCGCGCCCAGAACGCCCAGGTGGCCAGCGGCACCATTGGGGACCTGCCCAATGTCGCGGGCCAAGGCATTGCCGCCACAGTGGTGGTCAATGGGCAACTGTCCAGCGTTGAACAGTTCGGTAACGTCGTGCTGCGTGCCAACACCGATGGCTCCACCGTGCGCATCAAGGATGTGGCGCGTGTGGAACTGGGCGGCCAGGCCTACGCCACCGCCGCGCGCCTGAACGGAAAGCCCGCCGTAGGCATCGGCGTTCAGCTGTCGCCCAGCGGTAACGCACTGGAGGCCGCCAAGGACGTGCGCGCGAAGATGGATGAGCTGTCACGCTACTTCCCCGAAGGCATGAGCTGGAGCATTCCTTACGACAGCTCGCGCTTTGTAGACATCTCTATCAAGCAGGTCGCAGAAACACTGGTCGAGGCCGTGGTGTTGGTGTTCCTGGTGATGTTCCTGTTTCTGCAGAACTGGCGCTACACCATCATCCCGACGATCGTGGTGCCGATCGCGCTGCTGGGCACGTTTGCCACACTGCTGGCGCTGGGGTTCTCGATCAACGTGCTGACCATGTTCGGCATGGTGCTGGTGATCGGCATCGTAGTGGACGACGCCATCGTGGTGGTGGAGAACGTTGAGCGCATCATGAGCGAAGAAGGCCTGTCGCCGCTGGAAGCCACGCGCAAGGCCATGCGCCAGATTTCGGGCGCCATCATTGGCGTGACGGTGGTGCTGATCTCGGTGTTCGTACCGCTGGCATTTTTTGCAGGCTCCACGGGCAACATCTACCGCCAGTTCTCGGCGGTGATGGTGGCATCCATTGGCTTCTCAGCCTTCATGGCCCTGTCGCTCACACCGGCACTGTGCGCCACCCTGCTCAAACCAGTCGAGGCGGGACATCACCACGAGAAGACTGGCTTCTTTGGCTGGTTCAATCGCGGCTTTTCGCGCACTGCCAAAGGCTATGAAGGCTTTGTGGCCCGCATGCTGCGGCGCGCCGCGCGTTACCTGGTGATCTACGCAGCCATCATCGGTGCCGTGACCGTGGTCTACATGCGCCTGCCGACCTCGTTCCTGCCCAGCGAAGACCAGGGCAACATCATCGTCAACGTGCAATTGCCACCTGGCGCCACGCAGGAGCGTACGCTGGCCGTGATGGAGCAGGTCGAAGGCTTCATCCTCAAGCAGCCCGAGGTGCAAAGCATGGTGGGTGTGCTGGGCTTCAGCTTCTCCGGCCAGGGCCAGAACGCGGCCCTTGCGTTTGTGACCCTCAAGGACTGGAGTGAACGCCATGGCCCCGGCCAGTCGGCACAAGACGTGGCCAACCGGGCCTTCGGTGCGCTGATGGGTATTCGCGATGCGTTCATCTTTCCGCTGAGCCCGCCTCCCATTCCCGAGCTGGGCAACGCCAGCGGCTTCACATTCCGCCTGCAAGACCGGGGCGGCGCAGGGCACGAAGCCCTGGTGAAAGCCCGCAACCAACTGCTGGGCATGGCCTCGCAGAGCAAGGTGCTGACGCAGTTGCGCCCCGATGGTCTGGAAGATGCGCCCCAGCTGCAAATCGACATTGACCGTGACAAGGCCAACGCGCTGGGCGTGCCCTTCGACGCCATCAACTCTGCGCTCTCCACAGCGCTGGGCTCCAGCTATGTGAACGACTTCCCGAACCAGGGCCGCCTGCAGCGGGTGGTGGTGCAAGCCGATGCGCCCGCACGCATGCAGCCTGACGATCTGCTGCAGATCAATGCCACCAACAGCCAGGGCAAACCGGTACCGCTGTCGGCGTTCGCGACAACGCGCTGGGTGACCGGCGCGCAGCAAACCGTGCGCTACAACGGCTACCCCGCCATGCGCATCTCCGGCTCGCCCGCACCGGGCTACAGCACGGGGGCTGCGATGGCCGAGATGGAGAAGCTGGCTGGCCAACTGCCCCAAGGCTTTGGCTTTGAATGGACCGGCCAGTCGCGCGAAGAAAAGCTCGCAGGCTCGCAGTCGCTCATCCTGTACAGCTTTGCCATCCTGGCCGTGTTCCTGTGCCTGGCTGCGCTGTACGAGAGCTGGTCGATCCCGCTGGCTGTGATCCTGGTGGTGCCCCTGGGCGTGCTGGGCGTGCTGCTGGCCACCTTGCTGCGCGGCTATGCCAATGACGTGTACTTCCAGGTGGGCCTGATCACCATCATTGGCCTGTCAGCGAAAAACGCCATCCTGATCATCGAGTTCGCCAAGGACCTGCAGGCCCAGGGCAAGGGCGTGATCGAGTCGGCGCTGGCCGCCGCGCATTTGCGGTTCCGCCCCATCGTGATGACCTCGATGGCGTTCGGCCTGGGCGTGCTGCCACTGGTCGTCGCGTCGGGTGCAGGCTCTGCCAGCCAGCGGGCCATCGGCACCGGCGTGCTGGGCGGCATGGTCACAGGCACCGCACTGGCCGTGTTCTTTGTGCCCGTGTTCTTTGTGGTGGTGCGCAGCCTGTTCAAAGGCAGCGCGCGCCAGCAGGAAATGAACCGCCGCCATGCAGAAGAAGCAGGAGTTGGAACCCATGAATAAGAACCGAAGTACCCCCAGTGCGTTGGCAGCGGCCGCAGCGGCGGCGCTGCTGGCTGGCTGCTCGTTCATCCCCACCTATGAGCGCCCGCAGCCCCCCGTCCCCGCCACCTACGCCGGCGGGGCGGCAACGACCGACAGCGCAGCTGCGCAGTCGGGAGCAACCGTGCCCTGGCAGAACTACTTTGCCGAGCCACGCCTGCAACAGCTCATCGACATTGCGCTGGCCAACAACCGCGACCTGCGGGTGGCCATGCTCAACATCGAGCAAGCTCGGGCCACCTACCAGGTGCGCCGGGCCGACCTGTACCCGGGCGTGGGACTGGCCGCCAATGCCAGCCGGGCCCCTGCCACGGGCACGGGCAACCTGACCAACTCATTCAGCGTGGGTCTGGCCGTATCCGCATGGGAAATCGACTTCTTTGGACGCATTGCGAGCCTCAAGGAGCAGGCACTCGCCCAGTACCTCGCCACGGAAGAAGGCCGCAACGCCGCACAGGTGAGCCTGGTGGCGGCAGTGGCCAATGGCTGGCTGACACTGCTGGCCGACGAGGAGCTGCTGGACCTGTCGCGCCAGACCCTTGCATCGCGCGAGGAGTCGGTGCGCCTGACCCGGATGCGCCTGGACGCGGGTGTGGCATCCGAGCTCGACTTCCGCCAGGCCGAGTCGCTCACCCAGGCGGCCCGCGCCACGCTGGCGCAACAGCAGCGCCAGCGCGCGCTCGACGAAAACGCGCTGGTCCTGCTCCTGGGCCAGGCACTGCCGCAAGACGTGCGCGCCAGTCTGGCCGGTGGCAAGCTGGCCGACGCGCCTGTGATGGCACCGTTGCCTGCCGGCGTGCCGTCGGAGCTGCTCACCCGCCGGCCGGACATCCGCCAGGCGGAGCAGCAACTGATTGGCGCCAACGCCAACATCGGCGCTGCGCGGGCGGCGTTTTTCCCGCGCATCTCCCTGACGGCGCAGGCAGGCACAGCCAGCGGCGAACTGTCCGGCCTGTTCAAGAATGGCTCCTGGGGCTTCACCATCGCGCCATCCCTGCTGCTGCCCATTTTTGACGCGGGCCGCAACCAGGCGAATCTGGACAGCGCCCGGGTCGGCCGGGAGATTGCCGTGGCGCAGTACGAAAAGGCCATCCAGACCGCGTTCCGCGAGGTCTCGGATGCGCTGGCGGGGCAAGCCACGCTGGGCGAACAGGCCCAGGCCCAGCAACAGCAGGCCCAGGCAGAGGCCGCGCGCCTGCAGCTGGCCGACCTGCGCTACCGCAACGGCGTGGCCAGCTATCTGGACCTGCTGGACGCACAACGCTCGCTGTTCACGGCCCAGCAGGCGGTGGTGCAGGTGCGGCTGGCGCAACTGCAAAACCAGGTGTCGCTGTACAAGGCACTGGGGGGTGGAGCGCCCGACACCAGCGCCCAGCTCCCCTCCTGACGCCCTGCCCGGGAGCGAGCGCAGCCCCCGGGGCGCTGCGCTCGCTCTGGGGCAAACCCGTGGTTGTCTGCATCCAGCGGGGATGGGAATAACCATCCCCGCAGATATAATTTAAGGTTGATTACACCGAAGCCCCCGATACACCTGAGGACGACATGAGCGACAACCACCACGAAGAAGCCCATACCGGCCCGATCAAGAACCCCAAGCAGTTGCTGGTCGCGGTACTTTTCTCGTTTGTGATTCCGATCTTTGCCATCATTGGCTTGGTCCTGTATGTGACGTCGGCGGACAAGCCCGCTGCCGGTGCCGTCAACCCCGAAAAGGCCATCGCCGAACGCATCCAGAAGATCGGCATGGTCGAAGTGCGCGACGCCAACCGCCCCCTCAAGAGCGGCGAAGAAGTGTTCAAGGCCCAGTGCTCCGCCTGCCATGCTTCCGGCGCTGCGGGTGCCCCCAAGTTTGGTGATGCCGCTGCCTGGGCTGCGCGCATTGGCACCGGGTTTGAAGCCCTGGTGCAGTCGGCCCTGAAGGGCAAGGGCGCCATGGCCCCCCAAGGTGGCGGCGACTTCAACGACACCGAAATTGCGCGCGCTGTGGCCTATATGGCCAATGCGGGTGGGGCCAAGTTTGCCGAACCTGCTGCTCCCGCAGCCGCCGCCCCAGCCGCTCAGGCAGACGCAGCGCCAGCCGCCGCTCCTGCACCAGCACCCGCCGCAGCCCCTGCAGCTGCTGCGCCCGCTGTGGCGGTAGCTGCCGCACCTGCAGCCGCCGCAGCAGGCGCTGGCGAGGCTCTGTACAAGCAGGCTTGCCAGGTGTGCCACGCTGCCGGTGTGGCCGGTGCTCCCAAGTTTGGTGACAAGGCCGCCTGGGCCGCCCGCCTGCCCGCAGGCATCGACGCGCTGTACACCAGTGTCGCCAAGGGCAAGGGCGCCATGCCTCCGCGTGGCGGCTCTCAAGCCTCTGACGCCGATCTGCGCGCTGCGGTGGAGTTCATGGCAGCCGCCGCCAAGTAAGGCAGCGCCTTCCCCTGCACGGGCTGGGTAGAACCCCACCCAGAAAGCCGGTCCTTGCGACCGGCTTTTTTTTCGTCTGGCAGGTTATTCAGTGCCGTTGTGAGCAACTCTGAGTGCCTGCAACTCCGGGCTGAAGGCGGTAGGGTGGAGCTTCAGGTTGGCCGCGACGCCCCGGCTTGCGACCGGGCGCGCGGACTGCAGACATACCCGTAGCGTGCCGGAAGGTCCTGCGCCTGCACGTCCTGCGGCGTCCAGCGTCCGTCGGTCACAGCCTCTGCAGCCAGTGCCACATCCAGCGTGTGCACCAGCCCCAGGCCCAGGTCTGTCTCCAGGTACACACGGCCCTGCTCGTCCAGCAGGCAGTGGCGGACCGACGCCTCCCGGCCCGTATGGCTGATGGCGCGGAGGTCTTGCGGCTGCAGACGCCAGACCCAGGGCGTGGCCTCCAGTTCGACATACACGCGCTGGGGGCCGTTTTGAAAGAACCACTGACCCTGGTCGTCGTGCTCGTAGTTGCGGGCTATGAACGCGATGAGCTTGTCGTGCTGCAGCAACGACCCTTTGCTGTGCGGAAACGTACCTGCTGCCTGCACCGCGTCGTCGCGCAGATACCAGTGGCCGCGCGCATCCAGGCCCAGCCAGCCGTAGCAGTCGGGCACGTTGGGCCATTTGGCCAGTGCCTGTTTGACGATGTCATCCATGGGCGGATTGTGCGCCGTGCAGCGCCAGCGCCCCACTGTGCTCGGCCAGCCACCCTCCCACGGCGTCGGGCATGGCACGCACGTGCCCCGGTGGCAAGCCGCGCGGGAACCCCACATGCCCGCCATGCGGCGGCTGCCAGAGCGTCACATGGCGTCCCACCTCACGCACGCCCGGTAGGCTGCCAGCGGGCACAAAGGGGTCATTGCGCGCGTTCACCACCAGCGCCGGAATACGGATGCGATGCAGCAGCGGCTTGGCCGACGCGCGCAGCCAGTAGTCCTCGGTATTACGGAATCCGTGGACCGGCGCGGTGAACACGTTGTCGAACGCGTACAGGTCCCGCGCGGCCAGCAGCGCCTGCCGGTCAAACAGCCCCGGGTGCTGGGCCAGCTTCTGCAGTGCCTTGGGCACCAGGGTGCGCATGAACATGCGCGTGTACACCAGCCGGTTGAAGCCGCGCCCAATGGCATGGCCGCCCGCCGCCAGGTCGATGGGCGAGCACACGGCCGCCACCGCATCCGCGCTGCGCGCAGCGTCAGTGCCCACTTCGGCGGCCCAGCGCAGCAGGGCATTGCCGCCCAGTGACACTCCTACCGCCATCAGCGGCCCCTGGTGGTGCACACGCAGCTGCTGCAGCATCCAGCCGATCTCCGCATGGTCGCCCGAGTGGTAGGCGCGCGGGGCACGGTTGATCTCCCCGCTGCAGCCGCGAAAGTGCGGCAGCGCGCAGGCCCAGCCGCGCTCGCGGGCCAGGTCGGCAAAGGCTTCACAGTAATGGCTGCGTGATGAGCCCTCCAGCCCGTGGAACACCACCAGCAGCGGCCGGGGAGCGTCAGCCACCACACCGTCCTGGAGAAAGTCCACATCGACAAAATCGCCGTCGGGGGTGTCCCAGCGCTCACGGCGGTACTCGGGACGCGGGCCGAACACACGGCGTGCGTACAGCGCGGGCCAGATCGTTTGCAACTGGCCACCGGGGAGCCAGCGAGGCGCTATGTATTTCATAGCTGCCAAGGCATATGTTGTCGGCGCATACAGCCAATTTGGTCCAAAATCTTCACGCAGGAGCCTCTCAATGCAGAACGGGGCGCTGCGCCAGCACATCCACCTGGGCGTCGGGCGCCACGCCCGGGCTGGCGTGGTGGGCCACCATGCGCCAGCCTTCGGGGGTCTTGTGGTACACGTTGGTGGCCATGACCACGGCCTGGTGCAGGCCGTCAGGCAGCATCACCTCGACCTGCTCGACCACGCTGTGCACGGCACTCGACAGCGCCACCACGCGGTGCACCTGCGCCGGCCGGGCACGCACCGTGCCATGGGAGAACATGGCCTCAAACGCCGCGCGGATGGCGGCGGGCCCCAGCAGGCGCGGCCCACCCGGGTGCACACAGACAATCTCGTCATCGTCCGCCCAGCACGACATCAGCAGCTCGATGTCACCGCGCTGCAGCGCCTCATAAAACGCGGTTTCGGTTTCATCCGAAGAGCCACCCAGGGTGGCTGCTTTTGATCGGGCGCGGGGCATGTGGATTCTGGTGGTAAGTGGGTCGGAACGGCGTGACAGGTACAACGCCAGCCTGCTATTGTGCGGCGGCGGTGCAATGCCTGGCTGCCTACCGATTTTGTACGCGCTCGGGCGGGGGCCCACCATCGCTGGTCGGCGACCAGTTTGCGGACTGGCGCCCTCCGGTTTCTGGCACAGTCATCCCATTTCTCCATCGGCGGACTCCACCATCATGATGATCCAACGTCTACTTGCCCTCCTCACCTTGCTCGCCGCCACGCTCACGCTGAGCGGCTGCGGCTACAACGACTTCCAGCGCCTGGACGAGCAATCGAAGGCCGCCTGGAGCGAAGTGCTCAACCAGTACCAGCGCCGTGCCGACCTGGTGCCCAACATCGTCGCCACCGTGAAGGGCGAGGCCAACTTTGAACAGGAAACGCTGACCAAGGTGGTCGAGGCCCGCGCCAAGGCCACGGCCATCCAGGTCACGCCCGAGACGCTGAACAACCCCGAGGCTTTCAGCAAGTTCCAGCAGGCCCAGGGAGAGTTGTCCAGCGCCCTGTCGCGCCTGATGGTCGTGTCCGAGCGCTACCCCACCTTGCAGGCCAACCAGGGCTTTCGCGACCTGCGGGTGACGCTGGAAGGCACCGAAAACCGCATCACCGTGGCCCGCAACCGCTACATCCAGACCGTGCAGGAGTACAACGTGCTGGCCCGCAGCTTCCCCACCAACCTCACGGCCATGGCCTTCAGCTACGCCCCCAAGCCCAGCTTTACCGTCGCCAACGAGGCCCAAATTTCCGTGCCGCCCACGGTGGATTTTTCCGCGTCCAAGGCCAAGCCCTGAACACCCCTTACAGGGCCTGATGTGAGCTAAATATGCTGCTAGCGCCTATCCGATATGCCCTGATAGCTATATTATTTATAGCTGCATGGCCTATTTTTGGCTGGGCCCAATCGCAGCCGCTGGCTGTGCCCCCGCTGACCGGCCACGTCATTGATCAGACCGGCACGCTCAGCGCCGCAGACACCCAGGCGCTGGAGGGCCAGCTGGTCGCCCTCGAAAAGTCGCGCGGCTCGCAGGTCGTCGTGCTGATGGTGCCCACCACCGCACCAGAGGACATCGCCGCCTATGCAAACCGCGTCGGCAACCAGTGGAAGATCGGGCGCCGCGACGTGGGTGATGGTGTGCTGGTCCTGGTGGCCAAGAACGACCGCAAGATGCGCATCGAGGTTGCCAAGTCTCTGGAAGGTGCCATCCCCGACATCGCAGCAGCACGCATCATCGACGGCGCGATGAAGCCCCGCTTTCAGCAAGGCGACTTTGCTGGCGGTCTGAGCGCTGCGGTCACGCAGATCGGCGCGCGCATCGCGGGCGAAGCCCTGCCCGCCCCGGCAGAGACGTCCGCCCCCCCCGCTGGGGGCAGCAGTCATGGTCTGTTCGACTGGACGGACTTTGCCATCTTCCTGTTTTTTGGCGTCATGGTGGCCGGCCCGTTGGCTCGCAGCCTCTTGGGGGCTGCGCTGGGCGGACTGGCGGTAGGAGGCGGCGTAGGCGCCCTGGCGTTTGTGTTCACCTCCAGCCTGCTGCTGTCGGTGGGCGCGGGCATCATTGCGCTGCTCTACACCTGGCTTTTTGGCGGCAGCAGCGGCCCCATCAGCCTGGGGCATGGCGGCGGAGGTTCCGGGGGCTGGAGCAGCGGCAGCTCGGGCGGATTCAGCAGCAGCAGTGACAGCGGCGGCTTCAGTTCCGGCGGTGGGGGCGATTTTGGTGGCGGCGGTGCATCGGGGGACTGGTGATGGGTGTTGAGAACAGCGGGCAACTAACGCACACGCTATGGCGTTCCATCTGGAGGCTCGTCCACCATCGCTGGCACGACGCCTTCGGCCGATCCGCCATCCCGTTGCAAGCACTGCAGCGCCTCGGCGCGCAGGTCGCTGCCAGCGAGCGGCAGCACACCGGGCAGATTCGCATCGTGGCGGAAGCGGGGCTCCCCTGGAGCTACCTGCGCCGTCACGCCAATGCACGCGAACGCGCGCTGATGCTGTTCAGCAAACACCGCGTGTGGGACACCGAACACAACAACGGCGTGCTGATCTACCTGCTGATGCCGGAACATGCGTTCGAGATCGTGGCCGACCGGGGCCTGGCACGGCATGTCCCACCCACCGCATGGCAGGAGATGGCGACGAAGATGTCGGCCCAGTTTCAGCAAGGCCACTACGAAGAAGGCCTGGCACAGGCCGTGGGCGCGGTAGGTGCCCTGCTGGTGGAGCACTTTCCGCGCGCCACCGATTCGCCCTCCGTCAACGAGCTACCCGACGCGCCGGTCGTGCGCTGAATACCGACTGGCGGCCATCCCGAGCATCTACAACGCGACGCGCATCAGAGCGCCCAGAGGGCAGCCATTGTGTGTATGGGCGGGCTGCAGCTCAGCCAGACAACCCGTGCAGTTCAGCCGCAAACTGCTTTCCATGGGCATTGAATTGAACACCCCACATCCAGCCCCAGCAGGCCACATCGCGGAGCTAACCCGCTGACTCTGCGCAGGTGCGCCCGTCACACCCCTTCGGCTCTACAGCTCTGCAGCCCTGCACTCTGCAACCGTCCTGAATATGTACCCGGGTTATCCATCAGCAGGTACCTATCTCCGGCCGAACCAGTGCCCCAAGCCTATGGACTGGCCCTCATCCCATCTTCATTGTTTCCAATACTGGAACAGTTAGTTCGCGACCCGGTGGTTTTTCTCTGCACCCCACCGGCGTACAGTTCATCCCATCGATGAGCCGAACCCGCAAGGCGACTCACCGAACCCGGTCCCAAGCAGCTTTCTTTGTTTTTGGCGCTTTGTTCCGGTTTTTTGAGCCGCTTCTTTAACTTCAAGGATTTCCATCATGAACAACACCGCACGTTTCCTGTCTATCGCCGCTGTCGCCGCTTTCGCTTCTTTTGGTGCCCAGGCTGACGAAGCCGATGCTTCGCAG
>NZ_JBQEOV010000029.1:0-26155 GCF_052045435.1 Acidovorax sp. 22279 | reverse complement strand
GGCTGCCGAAGCCGCTACCGTGGCCCAGACCCGCTCCATCGAACCCGCTGGTTCGCGTGTGGTGACTTACAAGTCCACGGCTGACCGTGCTGCTGTGCGTGCCCAGGCTGCTGAAGCCCTGCGCACGGGCCAGATCTCTTCGGGCGAAATCGGCAACGCGATGTAATTGCGAAGGCCCCATGCGGACCGCATGAGGGCTTTGTGAAAAGTGCCAATGCAAAAGGCCGGGGCCCTGTGAGGGGCCCCGGCCTTTTTTAGTCTGGCGGGCAGCCGTTTCGTTTCGGAGCAGCGCTAAAAGTCACCGACCATCCACATCAAACGGAACTCATGGCAATCCACGGCTGGGGGGAGCATATGCATCATGGCAAGGCCAATGCTGGAGGGCATCCACACAGCGCAGAAATAAAAAAACCCGGCATTGCCGGGTTTTTTGCCGCACAGGGGTGCTCGCAAAAGCTTACTTCTTCTGGCGGAACTTGCGCAGTGCCGCAATCTGGGCTGCCATAACAGCCAGCTCGGACTGGGCCTTGGCCAGATCGATGTCGCTCTTGGCGTTCTTGAGCGCTTCTTCGGCTGCAGACTTGGCTGCGTTGGCCTTCTCGTCGTCCAGGTCCTTGCCACGGATGGCGGTGTCGGACAGCACGGTCACGCAGCTGGGTTGCACTTCCAGAATGCCACCGGCCACGAAAACGAACTCTTCGCCACCGTCAGCCATTTCGATGCGCACCGAGCCCGGCTTGATGCGGGTGATCAGCGGGGTGTGGCGGGGGTAGATGCCCAGTTCGCCAGCTTCGCCGGGCAGAGCGACAAAACGCGCTTCACCGGAGAAGATGGACTCTTCGGCACTGACCACATCAACGTGGATGGTGTTCATCATTGCTCCTAGGAAAAGGTGGGTTGCTTGATTGCTGAAGGCCGCGCTGCCATGGGCTGCCCGGCCGACGGCTCATCAGGCCACCTTCTTGGCCTTTTCGAAGGCTTCGTCAATGGTGCCCACCATGTAGAACGCTTGCTCTGGCAGGTGGTCGCACTCGCCGTTCACGATCATCTTGAAACCGCGGATGGTTTCCGACAGGGGAACGTACTTGCCTGGCGAACCCGTGAACACTTCGGCCACGTGGAAAGGCTGCGACAGGAAACGCTGGATCTTGCGAGCGCGGGCCACGGCCAGCTTGTCTTCAGGAGCCAGTTCGTCCATGCCCAGGATGGCGATGATGTCGCGCAGTTCCTTGTAGCGTTGCAGCGTACCTTGCACGGCGCGGGCCGTGGTGTAGTGGTCTTCGCCCACCACGTTCGGGTCCAGCTGGCGGCTGGTGGAGTCCAGAGGATCCACGGCGGGGTAGATACCCAGCGAAGCGATGTCACGCGACAACACCACGGTGGAGTCCAAGTGAGCAAACGTCGTGGCAGGCGATGGGTCGGTCAAGTCATCCGCTGGCACATACACGGCCTGGATGGAAGTGATCGAACCGACCTTGGTGGACGTAATACGCTCTTGCAGGCGGCCCATTTCTTCTGCCAGCGTAGGCTGGTAGCCCACGGCGGAAGGCATACGGCCCAGCAGAGCGGACACTTCGGTACCGGCCAGCGTGTAGCGGTAGATGTTGTCCACGAAGAACAGCACGTCACGGCCTTCGTCCCGGAAGGATTCCGCGATGGTCAGGCCGGTCAGGGCCACGCGCAGACGGTTGCCTGGGGGCTCATTCATCTGGCCGTACACCATGGCGACCTTCGAGTCTTCGAGCTTCTCGAGGTTCACCACGCCGGAATCGGCCATTTCGTGATAAAAGTCGTTCCCTTCACGGGTACGCTCGCCCACACCAGCGAACACCGACAGACCACTGTGGGCCTTGGCGATGTTGTTGATGAGTTCCATCATGTTCACGGTCTTGCCCACACCGGCGCCACCGAACAGACCCACCTTGCCGCCCTTGGCGAACGGGCACACCAGGTCGATCACCTTGATGCCGGTTTCCAGCAGCTCTTGCGATGGCGACAGTTCGTCGTACGCAGGGGCCTTGCGGTGGATGGAGGCCGTCAGGTCCTGGCTGACCGGACCGCGTTCGTCGATGGGCGTGCCCAGCACGTCCATGATGCGGCCCAGCGTCGCCTTGCCCACAGGCACGGTGATGGGGTTGCCGGTGTTGGACACCATGATGCCGCGACGCAGGCCGTCGGACGAACCCAGGGCAATGGTACGCACCACGCCGTCGCCCAGCTGCTGTTGCACTTCCAGCGTCAGCGACGAGCCTTCGAGCTTCAGGGCGTCATAAATCTTGGGCATCTGGTCGCGGGGGAACTCCACGTCCACCACAGCGCCGATACATTGAACAATCTTGCCTTGCACTTGAGCCATTTTTCGCTCCAATAAAGTAGTTTGTTGAGCTGCTTACACAGCAGCGGCGCCAGCCACGATTTCCGAAAGTTCTTTCGTGATCGCTGCCTGGCGCGTCTTGTTGTAGACCAGCTTCAACTCGCCAATGACGCTGCCGGCGTTGTCGGTGGCAGCCTTCATGGCCACCATGCGCGCCGACTGCTCGGACGCCATGTTTTCCGCAACCGCCTGGTAGATCAGGGACTCGACATAACGGACCAGCAGCTCGTCGATGACGCTTTGCGCATCGGGCTCATAGATGTAGTCCCAGCCGTGTTCCGTCTTCTCAGCCTGCATCTGCTCGGAGGACAGGGGGAGCAACTGCTCCACCACCGATTCCTGCTTCATGGTGTTGATGAACTTGGTGTAGCTCAGGTACACCGCGTTGATCTTGCCTTCTGCGTATGCATCGAGCAGCACCTTCACCGGGCCAATCAGCTTGTCCAGGTGGGGGGTGTCACCCAGTCCCGTCACGTGCGAAACCACCTTGGCGCCCACACGGTTCAGGAAACCCAGGCCCTTGTTGCCAATCGCCACGGCTTCGGTCGAGACGCCAGCACCTTGCAGTTCACGCAGCTTGGTCGTCACGGCACGCAACACGTTCGTGTTCATGCCGCCACACAGACCCTTGTCGGTGGTGATGACGATGACGCCAGCGGTCTTGGCATCGTTCACTTTCATGAACGGATGCACGTACTCTGGGTTGGCCTTGCCGAGGTTGGCTGCAATGTTGCGGATCTTCTCGCTGTATGGGCGGGCAGCCCGCATCCGGTCCTGCGCCTTGCGCATTTTGGATGCGGCCACCATTTCCATGGCTTTGGTGATCTTCTTGGTGTTTTCCACCGATTTGATCTTGCCGCGTATTTCCTTGCCTGCTGCCATGATGGCTCCTCGTCCGGTTTAAGCGAACGACTTCTTGAACGCGGCGATCGCTGCGGTCAATTCGGCTTCTGCGTCCTTGTCCATGGCCTTGGCCTGCTCCAGCTTGGCCAGCAAAGCGGCGTGGCTGGTCTTCAGGAACTGGTGCAGGCCGTGTTCGAAGTCGAGCACCTTCTTGACGTCGATGTCGTCCATGAAGCCCTTGTTCACAGCGAACAGCGTGGAAGCCATCAGCGAGATGGGCAGTGGGCTGTACTGTGCCTGCTTGAGCAGTTCGGTCACGCGGGCACCGCGGTCCAGCTGCTTGCGGGTGGCTTCGTCCAGATCGGAGGCAAACTGCGCGAACGCAGCCAGTTCGCGGTACTGGGCCAAGTCGGTACGGATACCACCGGACAGGTTCTTCACCAGCTTGGTCTGGGCTGCACCGCCGACGCGCGACACCGAGATACCGGCGTTGATAGCGGGGCGGATACCGGCGTTGAACAGGCTGGTTTCCAGGAAGATCTGACCGTCGGTGATCGAAATCACGTTGGTAGGCACGAAAGCGGACACGTCGCCAGCTTGCGTTTCGATGATGGGCAGTGCCGTCAACGATCCTGTCTTGCCCTTGACTTCACCCTTGGTGAAGGCTTCGACGTAGTCGGCGTTCACGCGGGCTGCGCGTTCGAGCAAACGGCTGTGGAGATAGAACACGTCGCCAGGATAGGCTTCACGGCCTGGTGGGCGGCGCAGCAGCAGGGACACTTGGCGGTAGGCAACGGCTTGCTTGGACAGATCGTCATACACGATCAGCGCGTCTTCACCGCGGTCGCGGAAGTACTCGCCCATCGTGCAGCCCGAGTAGGCCGACACGTACTGCATGGCGGCCGATTCGGAAGCCGATGCGGCCACCACAATCGTGTACTCCATGGCGCCGGCTTGTTCCAGAGCGCGCACCACGTTCTTGATCGAAGAAGCCTTCTGACCAATAGCGACGTAGATACAGGTAACGCCCTGACCCTTCTGGGCAATGATGGCGTCGATGGCGACGGCCGTCTTGCCGGTCTGGCGGTCACCAATGATCAGCTCGCGCTGGCCACGGCCCACGGGCACCATCGAGTCGATGGACTTCAGGCCGGTCTGCAGAGGCTGGTCCACAGATTTACGGGCGATCACACCAGGAGCAACCTTTTCGATCACGTCGGTGAGCTTGGCGTTGATGGGACCCTTACCGTCGATCGGCTGGCCCAGGGCATTCACCACGCGGCCGATCAGTTCGGGGCCGACTGGCACTTCCAGAATACGGCCCGTGCACTTCACGGTGTCGCCTTCGGAGATATGCTCGTACTCGCCCAGAATCACGGCGCCGACGGAGTCGCGCTCAAGGTTCAGCGCCAGACCGTAGGAGGGCTGGCCGTCCTTGGTCGCGGGGAACTCGAGCATTTCGCCCTGCATCACGTCCGACAGGCCATGAACGCGCACGATACCGTCGGACACGGACACCACGGTACCCTGGTTGCGGATATCGCTGCTGGCGGCCAGACCTTCGATGCGGCTCTTGATGAGTTCAGAAATTTCTGCGGGATTGAGTTGCATGACTCTTTCCTTCTTTCTTTGGTTCGCTGTCCTCGCCGCGCATTACGCGATGAGGGCCGCTTTCATTTGTTCAAGACGGGCCTTGACCGAAGTGTCCAGCACCTCGTCACCCACCACTACGCGAATACCACCGATCAGGGACTCATCCAGCTTCACAGCGAGGTTGAGCTTGCGGCCGAAGCGCTTTTCCAGCGCTGCGCTGACCTCAGACAGTGCAGCACTGTCCATCGGAAATGCGCTGTACACCACGGCATCCGAAGATCCGTTGCGACGATTCACGAGGGCACGAAACTGCGCAGCCACTTCCGGGAGCGCATCAATGCGTCCGTTGTCGATGACTGTGCGCAGGAAATTTTTGGCCATATCCGGCAGGGCCGAACGGGCGACCCCGGTGAATACAGCGAACACCTGGTCTGCCGTCACCTTGGGGTTGTCCGCCAACTGACGCAGCTGGGGGTTGGCGGCAATCGCCGCCAGTTCGTCCATCCAGGCAGCGGTGCTGCCCAGATCGACGCCCGCGCCCGCAGTGGCAGCCTTGAACAAGGCATCGGCGTAAGGGCGGGCAATGGTGGCGAGTTCAGCCATGTGTGTCCCCTTACAGCTCGGTCTTCAGGCGGTTGAGCAGGTCGGCATGGACGCCAGCATTGACTTCCTTGCGGAGAATCTGCTCGGCACCCTTGACGGCCAACGCTGCCACCTGCTCACGCAGGGCTTCGCGGGCTTGGACCGTCTGCTGCTCGGCTTCAGCGCGGGCAGCAGCAACAATCTTGTTGCCTTCCTCTGTGGCGCGGGCCTTGGCTTCTTCGATGATGGCCTGGGCACGACGGTCGGCGTCCGCAAGACGCGAGGCCGTCTCGTTGCGCGCCTGTGACAGTTCCTTCTCGACGCGCTGGTTGGCAGCGGTCAGTTCGGATTTGGCACGGTCGGCAGCTGCGAGGCCATCGGCGATTTTCTGGGCTCGCTCATCCAGCGCCTTCGCGATCGGGGGCCACACGAATTTCATCGTGAACCACACGAGGATCAGGAAGACGATGGCCTGAACGAACAGGGTCGCATTGATACTCACGGCAACACCTTTCTAAAGTGGCGTTGAACGGGAATTACTTGGGCAGGTTGGCCAAGAGCGTGGAAACGAAGGGGTTGGCGAAAGCGAACAGCAGAGCGATAGCCACGCCGATCAGGAACGCGGCGTCGATCAGACCAGCCAAGATGAACATCTTGGTTTGCAGTTCGTTGATCAGTTCAGGCTGACGTGCCGACGATTCGAGGAACTTGCCACCCATCAGGGCGATGCCGATGGAAGCGCCGATAGCGCCCAGACCAACGATCAGACCACAAGCCAGAGCGACGAGACCGAGAATGTTTTCCATGATGACTCCTGAGTTAAAAAGAAAAGTTAAGGAAAGAAAAAACGAAAGGGAAACTTAGTGCGCGTTGTGCGCCTGACCGAGGTAGATCAGCGCCAGCATCATGAAAATGAACGCTTGCAGCGAGATCACCAAAATGTGGAACAGCGTCCAGATGGTGCCAGCGATGACGTGGCCCACAGGCAGCAGCACACCCGACAGCGACAGGGCCGCAGCACCACCCATGAGGGCGATGAGCATGAACACCAGCTCGCCAGCGTACATGTTGCCAAACAACCGCATGCCGTGGGACACGGTGTTGGCGACATATTCAATGATCTGCATGAGCAGATTCACCACGCCCAGGATCAGGGCGAAGATAGGATTCTTGCTGGTGCCGAAAGGAGCCGACACCAGTTCGTGTGCCCAGCCGCCAGCACCCTTGATCTTGACGCTGTACCAGAAGCGCAGGATCAGGATGGCAAAGGCGAGGCCCAGCGTGGTAGACAGGTCAGCCGTAGGCACGACACGCAGATAGGCGTGGTGAGGATCGTGGCCGGCGGCGCCATAGATTTGCGCCCAGATGGCGGGCAGCAGGTCCACAGGCAGCATGTCCATGAAGTTCATCAAGAAGATCCAGACGAACACCGTCAGACCCAGGGGCGCAATGAACTTGCGGCTTTCAGCGTTGTGAATGTTCGCCTTGGCCTGGTTGTCCACCATCTCGACCAGCATCTCGACCGCTGCCTGGAAGCGTCCAGGCACACCAGAGGTTGCCTTACGGGCAGCTGACCACAGAATCAAAAGGGTGAGAGCACCCAGAACCAAACCGACGATGATCGAGTCATAGTTGATGACAGTGAAATCAACGATCTTGGTCTGGTTGACGTTTTGAAGATGCTGCAGGTGGTGAACGATGTATTCACTTGCAGTCGGAGCGTGCGCTTCTGCGGCCATCGGACAACTCTTCTCTCTATCAATCGGTTTTTCGGACACCAGGCCGCACCAACAGTGCCACCCAGTACGTTTTCATTGCGACCACCATGCCAATCAGCAAGGCAATCCAGCTCAAGCCCGGCACCAGCCGAGGTGCCGCCGCCAGCAGCGCCACCGTCAACATGATCTTGGCGATTTCCCACCCAAAGAACCCCACCATGGCAGCCCGCGGATTGGATGACGCCTTGTGGCGCAACACACCGCGGGCAAACAGTGCGGCCGGAGCCACCACTGCCAGGGCACCGTAGGCTGCAGACCAACCCACCACCGCCCTGCCCGTCAGAACCCAGGCCACCAGGGCCACCAGCATTCCGACCAGCGCCTGACCTGCCACCACCTTCCACACCGAGAGGGGCGGATGGCGACTGCGCCACTGCTGCGCCTCTTGGGCCGTCAGGGGCTTGAAGTCAGATTCTTCAGCCTCAGTTTCAGTCTCTGGCGGGATTGTTTTCATTGATGAATGACGCCCGCGTTACAGACCGCAACTTTTACAAAGCCTCTAATTATAAGTAAAAACCCATGGCACCAGACAAAAACCCGCAAACGTGCCTGTGGGCTTCGTGTGCGCCTGCTCTGTTGTGGTGATGCGCCAACGGCTTTTGCGCTCCAAAAACCTCGCGCAATGCACCGATCTGGCGCACGCCAAACACACAATTCAAACACCCTCGTCAGCCCCTGGCGCACAATGACAGTGCATGCCTAGCTATTGAAACTGCAGCATCCCTACCACCGCGATCCACCATGACATCCTCCAATCCGCCGCCCGCCAACGGCCTCGATACGCAGGCAACAGATCCACGCAAAGACTCGCTGATCGAATACCCCTCCAAGTTCCCGATCAAGGTCATGGGCGCCAAGGTGGATGGGTTCGTGCACGCGGTGACCGAACTGGCCCGCCAGTTTGACCCCACCTTCGACGCCGCCACCATTGAACTGCGCGACAGCCGCGCAGGCAATTACCTCGGAGTAACCATCACCATCACGGCGACCAGCCGCGAGCAGCTGGACGACCTGTACCGTGCGCTGTCATCGCATCCGCTGGTGAAAGTGGTGCTGTAGCCGCCCTCCGCAAGTTGCGCCATGACGATTGACATCCGCCTGCTGGGCCGTGTGGACTACGCCAGCACTGTGCAGGCCATGCAGGACTACACGACCACACGTACGCCCTCTGACCCGGATACGCTTTGGATTTGTGAGCACCCGCCGCTTTACACCCAAGGCATTGCAGGCAAAAGCGATCATGTGCTTGACCCAGGCGAGATCCCCGTCATCGCAACCAACCGGGGTGGGCAGGTCACCTTCCACGGACCGGGCCAGGTGGTCGCGTACCCGCTGATCGACCTGCAACGCGCGGGCTATTTCGTCAAGGAATACGTTTATCGCGTCGAAGAGTCCGTGATCCGTGCGCTGGCGCACTTCGGCGTCACAGGCCACCGGGTTGCCGGCGCACCCGGCATTTATGTGCGCCTGGATGATCCGCGCAGCCACGCCATGCTGCCCCAACGCCCCCAAAAACGAGCGGGCTCGGAGGCGCCCACGCCCGACTTCGAAGGCCTGGGCAAGATCGCGGCGCTCGGCATCAAGGTCAGCCGCCACTGCACCTACCACGGCGTGGCGCTGAACGTGAACATGGACCTGGAGCCCTACGGCCGCATCAACCCTTGCGGTTACGCAGGATTGAAAACGGTGGACCTTTCTACAATCGGGGTCCACACCACCTGGGAAGAAGCCGCGCAGGTGCTGGGCCAGCAGCTCAGCATCCGGTTGGCGCCCTGAACTCTGCCTACAGCCATGAGCACCCCTGAAGTCGTCCGCGAAGCGCAATCCACCGAAGCCTACAACCCGCTGGCCAAGCAAAAGGCTGCGGCCAAGCTGTCGCGCATTCCGATCAAGGTGGAGCAGGGCGAAGTGCTCAAGAAGCCCGAGTGGATCCGCGTGAAGGCGGGCAGCCCCACCACGCGTTTCTACGAAATCAAGGAAATCCTGCGCGAGCACAAGCTGCACACGGTGTGCGAAGAAGCGTCTTGCCCCAACATCGGTGAATGCTTTGGCAAAGGCACGGCCACCTTCATGATCATGGGTGACAAGTGCACGCGCCGTTGCCCGTTCTGCGACGTGGGCCATGGCCGCCCCGACCCGCTCGACAAGGATGAGCCGCTGAACCTGGCCAAGACCATTGCCGCACTCAAGCTCAAATACGTGGTGATTACCAGCGTGGACCGCGACGACCTGCGCGACGGCGGCAGCGGCCACTTTGTGGAATGCATCCAGAACATCCGCGAGCTGTCGCCCCAGACCCAAATCGAGATCCTGGTGCCCGACTTCCGCGGCCGTGATGACCGCGCGCTCGAAATCCTGAAAGCCGCGCCGCCCGACGTGATGAACCACAACCTGGAAACCGCGCCCCGCCTGTACAAGGAAGCGCGCCCCGGTTCGGACTACCAGTTCAGCCTGAACCTGCTCAAGAAGTTCAAGGCCTTGCACCCCAACGTGCCCACCAAGAGCGGCATCATGGTCGGCCTGGGCGAGACGGACGAAGAGATCCTGCAGGTCATGCGCGACATGCGCGCCCACAACATCGACATGCTGACCATCGGCCAGTACCTGGCGCCCAGCAACAGCCATCTGCCCGTGCGCCGCTACGTGCACCCCGACACCTTCAAGATGTTCGAGGAAGAGGCGTACAAGATGGGCTTCAGCCATGCGGCAGTTGGCGCCATGGTGCGCTCCAGCTACCACGCGGACCAACAGGCGCACGCCGCTGGCGTGTAAGCCCTATCCACCCGGTCCGGTCGCAGGTCACCCATGGGCCCGAATGGTCTGCTCTCGCTGCGCCGCTACGGCGCATCACCGGGCAGCCACAGCCATGACCATTTCCAGATTCTGCTGGGACTCTCCGGAGCGCTGGACCTGGAGGTGGCGGGCCGTGGCGTGCGCGTGGCACCCGGCGGCGGCTGCGTGATTGCCCCGGGAGATCGGCACGACTTTGAATCGTCCCGTGGCAGCCTGTGCCTGGTGCTCGACAGCGCACACCCCGACTGGGCGCGCTGTACCGGCCAACGCCGCTCGACCAAACCACCCGCCGACGCACTGCCACTGGCGCACTATCTGGCGAGCGCACTGCAACAAGACCGCCCGCTGGCACAAACCTACGGCCCTGCGCTCTTGCTGGAGGCGTGGCTCGACAGCACCCATTCCGACTGTTCCACGCCCGGCCCTACGCGCGGCCGCACCATCAACTGGCCCGCCCTGCAGCAATGGGCGGCGCAGCAATGGCACCGTGAACTGACCGTGGCCGACCTGGCGGCGCAGGTGCATCTGAGCCCCAGCCAGTTTTCTGCCCGATGCCGGGACGACCAGGGCATGGGCGCCATGGCCTGGCTGCGCGGCTTGCGCCTGGCGCAGGCCCGGGTGCTGCGCAGCACGGGCATGACGGTGGCCGAGGTGGCGCTGCGCACGGGCTACCGCTCGCCCTCGGCTTTGACTGCCGCATTGCGCCGGGCTGAGCAGCACACATAACGGCCGGCGACGGCTGGCAACCAGGCCAAAACCTTGGCGCGCGACGACTCACCGGTGTTGCGCGACGACTCACCACAGCGGGCGCGCGTAAGCTCGGCGCCATGCAAGCCAACCTCTATGCCCTGGGCGCCATTGCGCTGTGGGCCTCTCTCGCTTCCCTGGGGGTGTCCCTCACCCACATTCCGCCCTTCCTGCTCACGGGTGTTGCGCTCATCATCGGCAGCGTGCCGGCCTGGCCGTTTGTGCTGCGTGACCCTACACAGTGGCGCATCCCGCTGCGCACGCTGGCGTTGGGCGTGTACGGCCTGTTTGCGTACCACTTCCTGCTGTTCATCGCGCTGCGCCATGCCCCGCCGGTGGAGGCCAACCTCGTCAACTACCTGTGGCCGCTGTTCATCGTGGTGCTCTCGCCGGTGGTGCTGCCCGGTGTGGCGCTGCGCTTGCCACATGTGCTGGCGGCGCTGCTGGGTTTTGGCGGCGCGGCCATTGCCATTGCCGGCGGACGCGAGTTGAGCGGCACGCTGGCCTGGGGCTACCTGCCCGCGCTGGCAGCGGCTTTCATCTGGGCCACGTATTCGCTCATGACCAAGCGCGTGGCAGCGTTCCCGACCACGGCCATTGGCCTGTTCGGGCTGGTGTCCGGCGTGCTGTCGCTGCTGTGCCATGTGGCGCTGGAGCCTGCGGCGGCACTGCAGCCGCGCGACTGGGGGCTGCTCGCGGTGCTGGGCCTGGGGCCGCTGGGGGCATCGTTTTTTATGTGGGACAAGGCGCTCAAGCTGGGGGACGCCCGGCACATCGGCATCCTGAGCTACATCACGCCACTGGCGTCCACCGCGCTGCTGATCCTGGTGAGCGGCCGCGCATTCACCTGGAGCATTGCGCTGGCCACGGCCATGATCATCAGCGCGGCCGTGATGGGGATGCGGGCACGCTGACGCGGTAATTTCAGCGAAATTGGCTGGGAGCGCTAGAAAAATATGCTCTGACAGCTATCAATTTTGAAGTGACCGCCCCCCTCAGGCGGTCTGGTCCTCCGCCTGTCAAGCAGTCAGCAGCACAGCAGGTTCATCGCCCGCCAGAACCTGCTGCGCCCAGGGTGCGAGCTTGCGCGTGTCAGCGCGCAGCACCTCCTGCTTCACAGCCAGGATCTGCGCGGGGTGCATGGAGAAGCTGCGCAGCCCCAGGCCCAACAGCAGCCGCGTCATGGTCACATCGCCCGCCGTTTCGCCGCACACACACACGCTCTTGCCCTGGCGCTCCCCCTCGGCAATCACGTCGCCCACCAGGCGCAGCACGGCAGGGTGCAGCGGGTCGTACAGGTGGGCCACGGCCTCGTCGGCGCGGTCTATGGCCAGGGTGTACTGGATCAGGTCGTTGGTGCCGATGGACAAGAAGTCGAAGTACTTGAGGAAGGTGCGCACCATGAGTGCCGCGGCGGGCACCTCGATCATGGCGCCCAGCTGCACCGGACCATAGGGCTCGCCACGTGCATCCAGCTCACCCCGGGCGAGGTCCACCTGGGCGAGCGTCTGCTGGATTTCGTGCGTGTGCGCCAGCATGGGGAACAGCAGGTTGACCTTGCCATGGGCCGCCGCACGCAGCACGGCGCGCAACTGGGTGCGGAACATGGCCGGGTCGGCCAGGCTCCAGCGGATGGCGCGCAGGCCCAGGGCCGGGTTCAGGTAGCTGTCCTTGTGGGCCTTGTTGTCCAGAGGCTTGTCCGCGCCCACGTCGATGGTGCGGATGGTGACGGGCAGCCCCTGCATGCCGTCAATGGCCTCGCAGTAGGCGCGGTACTGCTCGTCCTCGCCGGGCAGGTTGCCGCTTTTGCCCATGAACAGAAATTCGCTGCGGAACAGGCCCACGCCCACGGCGCCTGCGCGCACGGCGGCGGCGGCGTCGCCGGGCTGCTCGATGTTGGCCAGCAGCTCGATCTTGTGGCCGTCGATGGTGATGGCAGGCGTGTGGCGCAGGCGCGCCAGGCGTTCGCGCTCCAGTTCGACCTGGCGCTGGCGAAATCCGTATTCGGCCAGGATGATGGGCGAGGGATCGACAATGACCACGCCCGCATCGCCGTCGATGATGACCCAGTCGTCCTGGCGCACCAGCTGGCTGGCGGCACGCGCGCCCACCACGGCGGGGATGTCCATGCTGCGCGCGACGATGGCGGTGTGGCTGGTCTTGCCGCCCACGTCCGTCACAAAGCCCGCGAACACGCTTTGCTTGAACTGCAGCATGTCGGCGGGCGAGAGGTCGTGCGCCACCAGCACCAGGGGCACATCCACCGTGTCGTCCAGCAGCAAATCTTGCTGTGTCTTGCGACGCGGGCTGCTGGCCGGTGGTGCCACCGGGCTGGCCACGCCTTTCATGTAGCGCAGGATGCGTTCAACCACCTGCTCCAGGTCCGCCTTGCGCTCGCGCAGGTACTCGTCCTCCATCTCGTCGAACTGGCGCGCAATCACCTCAAGCTGGGTGGTGAGCGCCCACTCGGCGTTGTACAGGCGCTCGGTGATCCAGTGTTTCACGCCGCCCGTGAGGGCTTCGTCCTGCAGCAGCATCAGGTGCACATCCAGCAATGCGGTCAGCTCGTGCGGCGCGTCGGCGGGCATGTCGGTCTGCAGGCGCTGCAGCTCCTCGACCACGGCATTGCGGCCCTGGCGCACGCGTTCGATCTCGCCTTCGACCTGGGAGGGCTCGACAAAGTAGTGCGCCACATCCACCCGGCTGGACGCCACCAGCACGGCCCGGCCAATGGCAATACCGCGTGCAACTGCGAGGCCGTGGACGGAGAAGGTCATGGTGGTGTGATCAAAGGTTCGACGGGGTCAGGACACGGGCGAGGTGGGCAGGCTTATTCACCCTCGCCAAATTTGTCGGCAATGAGTGCCAGCAGGGCGTCCATGGCCTCCTGTTCGCGGTCGCCGTTGGCTTCCAGCTCCACTTCAGAGCCCAGCCCGGCGGCCAGCATCATCACGCCCATGATGCTCTTGGCGTTGATGCGGCGCTCCCCCTTGCTCATGAAAACGTCACACGGAAAGCTGCCGGCCAGCTTGGTGAGCTTGGCCGATGCGCGGGCGTGCAGGCCCAATTTATTGCTGATGGTCGTACGGGTCTTGATCATGTCGGTTACGGCGGTTCTGGTTCTGCGGCGCGGAAATGGCCACCTGCATCACCCCTTGGGTACCACCCACCACGGCGCGGGTCACCACGGAATCGAGCGGCTCAGCCCGGTAGCTCACGGCGCGCAGCAGCATGGGCAGATTGACACCCGTCACCAGGCGCGAGCGCACGCCGTCTACCAGGCGCTGCGCCACGTTGCAGGGCGTGGCGCCGAACACATCGGTCAGCACCAGGGTGGTGTCGGTGCCCAGCTGGTCCAGCATGATGCGTGCCTGGGCCAGCGATTCTTCGGGGGGCTGGTTGGGCTGCACGTCGAGCGCAGCCACGCTGCTGCCGCAGTCGGCAAACACGTGCAGCGCACATTCGCGCAGCGCATGGGCCAGTGGGGCGTGGGCAATGATGAGGATGCTGGTGGGGCTCATGGTCACGACTTACGCCACGCGGGGACCAACGAAGGGCAGGTCATGAAGAGGCCGCCGGTGGTTGCATCGATGGTTGCGCAAGTGTTCATGGTGTGGGGGTTGTCAGCACATTATGGCGCCGCCCCCGAAGCAGGAACCATGCGTAGGCGCTGGCGTTGCATGCCAGGTACACCGCCATGGCCGCCTGGAACGCCGGCACGGTGGCCAGCCCCGCGGCTGCAAAGGCGTCCACCGCCAGCCCGATGCCCCACTGCACCACAAACACGCCCACAAAAATCACGAGGTTGTAGGCCGACAGCGCCCGCCCTGCCAGCGCCTGCGGAAACGCCATGGCCACGGCGGGCTGCGACAGCGACACAAAGGTGCACGACACGCAGAACAACGCCCAGGCGCCGCCCCCGGCCTGGGGCCCCGCCAGGATGATGCCCAGCAGCACCACCGAGCACAGCGGAAGGCCCATGGCCATCAGCCGGTCGGCACCAAACCCCTTGCGCAGCAGCCAGGGGTTGACCATGCCCCAGGTCCAGAAGGTGCACAACATGGACACGTTGATCCAGAACAGGCCCGTCGCCGACTCCAGGGCTGTGTAGCCCGCCACGCGCTGCATCCACGGCCCGGCCCACAACGTCTGCATGGCCACCATGCCGCCGTAGCAGAAGAACCCCAGCGGCGCGAGGCGCTGGAAATAAGGGTGCCGCCACACCACGCCATAGCCCTGGGGCACGGCCTCTGCGGCGCCGGAATCGGCCTTCGCCTGCCCCGCCGAACCCCAGCCTGGCACCCACAGGGCAATCACCACCATCGACAACGCGATCAATACCGCCAGCCCCCAGAACAGCGGGCGCCAGCCCACCAGCGGCAAGGCCCATTGCACCGGCAGCGTGGAGGCCACCATGCCCAGCGAGCCCGTCATCAACATCCACGAGTTCGCCCGCATCTGCGCCACCGGCTCCAGCCACCGGCGGTAGCCAGTGAGCGGTGCCATCAGGCAGGCGCTGACGCCCGCGCCGCACAACACCCGACCGGCGAGCAGCCCCGAAAACCCCGTGGCCGCCGAAAACACCAGGCTGCCCACCACGGCCACGCCCAGGAAGCCCAGTGCGACCTTCTTGGGGCCATGCCGGTCCAGCCAGGTCCCCAACGGCAGCTGCGTGGCCGAGAAGCCCAGAAAGTACCCGCCCGCCAGCAGCCCCAGGTCCCGCGCCTGCAGCGAGAACTCCTGGGCCAGCGTGGGCGCCAGGGTGGCCGTGACAGCACGCACCAGCGCCGACAGAAAGTAGGCAAAAGCAAACGCCAGAAAGACGATGACGGCCGCCCGCCGTGGCAACACGCCGCCGCTGCTCATCGTCATGGCAGCGCCAGGCCAGCGAAGAACTGGTCGGCCACCTCCGGCCGGGGCTTGGCGGTGTAGACGACGGCGTGGTACAGCCGCACCTGCGGCCCTGCCGCGCGTGCAAACCACACGGCCTGCGCGACCACCGCGCTGCCATCGGGACGCTGCCCCTGTGCCACGGTACGCACCGACTGCGGCAGGGGCAAGGTGCCGCGCGGCGCGTAGGGTACGTCTTTGGCGCCCGCTTCGGCCCCCGCCCCCAGGCGCGCCAGCATGGCAGCCCGCCAATGGGTGAGCGCTGCGCCCACCTGGGCAGGGTCTGCCAACGCGGCATGGGACACGGCAAAGGTGGCGCCATCGGCATCACAGCCCACCATGGACAGCTCCACCGGTGCACCGGCCAGCTCCACCGTGCGGGTGGCCTGGTCGGGCTTGCACGGCAGGGTGATGGTCAGGTCCGCTTCGGGCAGCGGCACGGTGCGCCAATTCAGTGCGGGGCTGCAGCCCGCAATCAGCAGGGCAGCGGCCCGGGTCAATGTCCATTTCATCGGGGCATTATCGGCAGAGTCCCCGATGTCGGCCCTGCCCTGCGTTCTGCGGCGAACTTTTGCGGGAAAGTGGAGTCCAGCCTTGGTGTGGCGAGCGCCGCTCCGGCACAATGTGGGGTGGGGCACAGGCCCCGTGTTTCTTTTGGGATGGGCGGTGAAGTCATGGCGATCAAGCATTGGGCAGCAGGTGTGGCGGTGGCAGCGTTTGCCGCTGTGGGCGCCTATGTGTACCTGGACACAGGCCGCGCCGAAGCGCCTGCATCGACCTTCGTGCTGCTGGATGGCTCCAGCAAATCCACCGCCGACCTGAAAGGCAAGGTCACCCTGGTCAACTTCTGGGCCACGAGCTGCACCACCTGCGTGGCCGAAATGCCCGAGATCATCGCGACCTACAACAAATACAACAGCAAGGGTTTTGACACCCTGGCCGTGGCCATGAGCTACGACCCGCCCAGCTACGTGGTGAACTTTGCCGAGACACGCAAGCTGCCCTTCCAGGTGGCCATCGACAACACCGGCAACGTGGCCAAGGCCTGGGGCGATGTGCGCCTGACGCCCTCCACCTTCATCGTGAACAAGCGGGGCGAGATCGTGAAGACCTATGTGGGCGCCCCCAATTTCCCGGAGCTGCACCAGTTGATCGAGAAGCTGCTGGCAGAAACCTGAGCAGCGGGGCGGACACAACGCCCCCGCATGCACCACAGCCCGTTCAGGGCATCAAAAAGGCCAATTTCGAAAGAAATTGGCCTTTTGCGCTAGTGGATCATGCCTTGATTGCTATGCAAAACATAGCAACATAATCCTCCAGTGATCGCGTCACTTCGCTCGGAAGTTGTCGTGGCAGGCCTTGCAAGTGCCTGCAGTGGCACCAAAGGCGGTTTTCAGGTTGTCCAAGTTGCCTGTCTTGGCCGCGGCGGCGAGTTTCACGGTCTCGGCTTCCAGCTTCTCGGCATGGTCCTTGAACTTGGCCTGCTCGGTCCAGATTTCTGGCAGTGCCTTGGTGGGCGCGCCCTTGTCGGTGCCGGGACCAAAGCCTGCCCATGGCAGCTTGGCCATCTGGGCCACGATGTCGGCATTCTCCTGCGCCACCTTGGCATCGAACGGCGCGCGGCCGTTGGCCATGGCGCCGAGGCGGCCGAAGTGCTGGCCCATCACAAACAGCGCACTCTGGCGGTATTTGATGGCATCTTCGGCTTTGGCAAATTGGGCGGAGGCGGGGGCGGACAGGGTCAGAGCCGCAGCCGCCAGGGTCAACGCAGCAAATGCTTTCATCGGAACTTCCTTTTTCGTGGGTGGAACAGAATGGTGCCTTCCAAGCCTGCGCAGTATGCCGGTTTGGGCGCGTTTGTGCTGTGGCTGGGAGGTTACAGGTCCGGCCGCCCTGCCGCACAATGCCGCATGCTTCCTCATCCATCCCTCACTTCGGCGCACCGCCTTTGACCACCATGACGCAGCACACCGTACGCATCTGGGACCTTCCAACCCGCATTTTTCATTGGGCCCTGGCGGTCTGCATCGTGGCGCTGGTCATCACCGCCAATGTGGGAGGCAATGCAATGGTCTGGCATTTCCGCCTGGGCTACACGGTGCTGGCGCTGCTGGTGTTCCGGCTGGTCTGGGGATTGGTGGGCGGCCGCTGGTCGCGCTTTTCGGCGTTCCTGTACTCGCCAGCGCGGCTGCTGCGGTACCTGCGTGGCACGCCACACCCGGAGGACGGCATCGGACACAGCCCGCTGGGCGCGATGTCGGTGTTCGTGCTGCTGGCCGTGCTGGCAGCCCAGGTGGGCACGGGTTTGCTGAGCGACGACGAGATCGCCTTTGCCGGACCGTTGACCCAATATGTCTCGAACGCCGTCGTGGGGCTGGCCACGAACTACCACAAGGACATCGGGCAGTTCCTGGTGCTGGGGCTGGTGGCGCTGCACGTGCTGGCCATCATCTTTTATGTGCGCGTGCGCAAGCAGCAGCTCATTCGCCCCATGCTGGACGGCGACAAGACGCTGCCCGAGGCGGCAGCACCTTCGCGGGATGATGCCCTGAGCCGTATCGTCGCCTTGGTGGTGCTGGCACTGAGCGCTGGCGTGGCCTGGTGGGTGTCGTCCCTGGCGGCACCGGCGTTCTGAACGAAGTCGCTACACTGGCGGCTCCTTCGTTTGCACGCCTTGCGCTTTGGACAAGCCCTCCATCTCCCTGAGAACCCCCTCTTCGCCCGCCGAGTGGGATGCGGTCAGAGACATCTTTCGCGAGTACGCCAGCACGCTGGGCGTTGATTTGTGCTTTCAGGACTTTGAGTCCGAACTGGCGCAGCTGCCGGGCGACTACGCCGAACCTCGTGGCGCCCTGCTGGTCGCCGAAGTGGAAGGCGCCTTGGCAGGCTGTTGCGCCCTGCGCCCGCTGGACAACGCCGACTACCCCAACGCCAGCGAAATGAAGCGGCTGTATGTGCGCAAGGCGTTTCGCGGCTTTGGCCTGGGTCGCGAGCTGGCCGAAGCCATGCTGGACCGGGCGCGGCAAGCAGGTTACGCGTGTGTTTTGCTCGACACCCTGGACGATATGGAGTCGGCCCGCGCGCTATACACCGACCTGGGCTTCGAAGAAATCCCGCCCTACTACCACAACCCCATACCCGGGGCACATTACCTCAAGGTCGATATTTTTTGACCATTTGAGGCGCAAGCGCATGATGTACATGCGCTTGCAGCTATTGGTTCAATAGCAATCAGCGGGGTCTCACGCCGCCTTGGCCTGGGCCAGCAGGGTGTCAGCGTCGCTCACTTCAAACTTGCCCGGTGCTTCGACGTTGAGCGCGACCACCTTGCCATCGCGCACCAGCATCGAATAGCGGTTGCTGCGCAGGCCCATGCCCTTGGAGGTCAGGTCCAGGGTGAGGCCCGTGGCTTGCGCGAAGGCGGCGCTGCCGTCGCCCAGCATGCGCACCTTGCCGTCGGTCTTCTGGTCGCGCGCCCAGGCGCCCATCACGAACGCGTCGTTCACGCTCACGCACCAGATTTCATCCACGCCGGCCGCCTTGAACTCGGCGGCCTTCTCCACATAGCCAGGAACATGCTTGGCCGAGCAGGTGGGTGTGAAGGCACCGGGCAATGCAAACAGGGCAATCGTCTTGCCCGCCGTCGCCTTGTCCACCGCCACGGGATTCGGGCCGATGCTGCAGCCTTCGCCCTCGACTTCGGAATATTCCATCAGCGTGGCTGCGGGCAGGGTGTCACCGACTTTGATCATTGTTTTCTCCTAGGGATGTTGGGATGGGGTGTTGGAACCCGAGAACGCAGTGCCATGCAAAGCTCCTCCTGGGCACGGTGTGAACCGTTCGCATCAAAAAGGAGGCCCACAAAGCAAAACGACCCACATTGTGGGTCGTTTTGAAGGGCCTTGCTGCCCAGGGGCTTGCGCCCCCGGAGCGGGCATGGACAGCTGCTTACAGCAGGCCGGCCTTTTGCACCAAGCGGGTCGCCACCCAGTTCTTGGTCTTGGAGAGCGGACGGCTCTCGGTGATTTCGATCACGTCGCCCAGCTTGTACTCGCCATTTTCATCATGGGCGTGGTACTTGCTCGACTTCGCAACGATCTTGCCGTAGAGCTCGTGCTTCACACGGCGCTCGACCAGCACGGTCACAGTCTTTTGACGCTTGTCGCTGACCACCTTGCCAATCAAGGTGCGCTTGAGGGATTTTTTAGGTTCCGTCATATGGGCTCCTTACTTGGCGGCTTGCTTTTCAGCAAGAATGGTCTTGGCACGTGCGATATCACGGCGGGTGGTGCGCAGCGTGTTGGTGTTACCCAGTTGCTGCGTAGCCTTTTGCATGCGCAGGCCGAAATGGGCCTTTTGCAGTGCCTTGATTTCGGCTTCGATGCCGGCAACGTCTTTTTGGCGCAGTTCAGTAGCTTTGGTCATTTTCATGGTCTCCTGAATTACGCGCCAAGGTGACGGCTGACGAACGTGGTGCGCAGCGGCAGCTTGGCAGCAGCCAGGCGGAAGGCTTCGCGGGCCAGTTCTTCGGGCACGCCGACGATCTCGAACACGATCTTGCCGGGCTGGATTTCGGCCACGTAGTACTCGGGGTTGCCCTTACCGTTACCCATACGCACTTCTGCGGGCTTGGTAGAGATTGGCTTGTCCGGGAACACGCGGATCCAGATACGGCCGCCACGCTTGACGTGACGGGAAATCGCACGGCGTGCAGCTTCGATCTGGCGGGCCGTCAGACGGCCACGATCGGTGCACTTCAGACCGAAATCACCGAACGCAACGGAGGCACCCCGTGTTGCGACGCCAGTGTTACGGCCCTTTTGCTCCTTGCGGTATTTACGGCGAGCAGGTTGCAGCATCTTTATTCTCCTTTACCGTCCGCTGCTGTAGCGGGCGCGGCGACTTTGCGTACGCGCTTAACGGCGGTGTTATCAGCGCCACCAGCTTCCGCTGGCTTGTCGCTGCCGTCGGCCGGAGCGGCGTTGCCACCGACAGGACGACGTGGGCCACGGCCTGCGCCTGGACGATCGCCACCTGGGCGGCCATCACGGCGTGGGCCGCGTGGGCGGCGCTCTTCGTCTGGACGAGGCGTTTCCACGGCGGGCAGGTCATTGCGGCCCAGCGTGTCACCCTTGTAGACCCAGACCTTGACGCCGATCACACCGTAGGTGGTCTTGGCTTCAGAGGTACCGTAGTCGATGTCCGCACGCAGCGTGTGAAGTGGCACGCGGCCTTCACGGTACCACTCGCAGCGAGCGATTTCGATACCGTTCAGACGACCGGACGACATGATCTTGATGCCCTGGGCACCCAGACGCATGGCGTTCTGCATGGCGCGCTTCATGGCGCGGCGGAACATGATGCGCTTTTCGAGCTGTTGCGTGATGCTGTCGGCGATCAGCTTGGCATCGATTTCAGGCTTGCGCACTTCTTCGATGTTCACTGCGACGGGCACGCCCAGACGCGACGCGAGTTCCTTCTTCAGGTTCTCGATGTCTTCGCCCTTCTTGCCGATCACCACACCAGGACGTGCCGAGTAAATGGTGATACGGGCGTTCTTGGCAGGACGCTCGATCAGGATGCGCGACACAGCCGCGTTCTTGAGCTTGGCCTTCAGGTACTCGCGCACCTTGATGTCTTCGGCCAGCATGCCCGCGAAATCGCGGTTGCTGGCGTACCAACGGCTGGACCAGTTGCGGCTGACCGCAAGGCGGAAGCCGGTAGGATGGATTTTCTGTCCCATAGTCTTCCCGAGCCTTTAGTTGCCAACCGTCACGTACACATGGCACGTGGGCTTGCTGATGCGGTTGCCGCGGCCTTTGGCGCGCGCGGTGAAGCGCTTGAGCGTGGTGCCTTGTTCGACGTAGATGGTCTTGACCTTCAGTTCGTCGATGTCAGCGCCATCGTTGTGTTCGGCGTTGGCGATGGCCGACTCCAGAACCTTCTTGACGATTCCCGCAGCTTTTTTCTGCGTGAAGTTCAGGATGTTCAGAGCCTGGTCCACTTTCTTGCCGCGGATCAGGTCGGCGACCAGACGGCCCTTGTCGACCGACAGACGGACGCCCCGGAGGACTGCACGTGTTTCAGACATGGTCGTTCCTTACTTCTTCGCTTTTTTATCAGCGGGGTGACCCTTGAAGGTGCGCGTCAGGGCGAATTCGCCCAGCTTGTGGCCCACCATCTGGTCGGTGACATAGACCGGCACGTGTTGCTTGCCGTTGTGCACGGCAATGGTCAGACCGATGAACTCGGGCAGAACCATGGAGCGACGCGACCAGGTCTTGACTGGTTTCTTGTCCTTGGTGGCAACGGCCTTTTCGACCTTGGCCAGCAAGTGATGGTCAACAAATGGACCCTTTTTGAGAGAGCGAGTCATCTGTTACCCCTTACTTCTTGCGACGCGACACGATCATGATCTGTGTGCGCTTGTTGTTACGGGTGCGATAACCCTTGGTCAGATTGCCCCAAGGATCGACTGCGTGGCGGCCTTCGCCGGTGCGGCCTTCGCCACCACCGTGAGGGTGATCCACAGGGTTCATGGCCACGCCGCGAACCGTAGGACGAATACCCATCCAGCGCTTCACACCGGCCTTGCCCAGTTGGCGCAGGCTGTGCTCTTCGTTGGCCACTTCACCAATGGTGGCGCGGCATTCGATGTGGATCTTGCGCACTTCGCCGGAGCGCATACGCACTTGAGCGTAAACGCCTTCGCGGGCCAGCAGCGTTGCCGAAGCACCTGCCGAACGGGCGATCTGAGCACCGGCACCGGGCTTGAGCTCGATGCAGTGGATGGTCGAACCCACGGGGATGTTGCGGATAGGCAGCGTGTTGCCAGCGCGGATCGGGGCTTCCGAACCGGACAGCAGGGTTGCGCCCACTTCCAGGTTGCGGGGAGCGATGATGTAGCGACGTTCGCCGTCGGCATAGCA
The DNA here is from genome assembly GCF_052045435.1 of Acidovorax sp. 22279. Taxonomy (NCBI): domain Bacteria; kingdom Pseudomonadati; phylum Pseudomonadota; class Betaproteobacteria; order Burkholderiales; family Comamonadaceae; genus Acidovorax; species Acidovorax sp. 22279. Next base: position 3,626 of record NZ_JBQEOV010000029.1, on the reverse strand, counting down.
CACCAGAGCGATGTGGGCCGTACGGTTGGGGTCGTACTCAATGCGCTCAACCTTGGCCGGAATGCCGTCCTTGTTGCGCTTGAAGTCCACCACACGGTAGTGGTGCTTGTGACCACCGCCCTTGTGGCGGGTGGTGATGTGACCGTTGTTGTTACGACCGGCCTTCTGGAATTGTGGCTCCAGCAGGGGGGCGTACGCTTCACCCTTGTACAGGTGGTCACGCGTGACCTTCACCACGGCACGTTGGCCGGGCGAGGTAGGTTTCATCTTAACGACAGCCATGATTACGCGGCCTCCCCGGAGAGGTTCAGCTCTTGACCTGGCTGCAGCGTGACGTATGCCTTGCGAACGTTGTCGCGGCGGCCCACGGTCTTGCCGAAACGCTTGGTCTTGCCTTTGGTGTTCACCACAGAAACGCCCTTGACTTCCACCTTGAACATCAATTCCACAGCGGCCTTGATTTCGGGCTTGGTAGCGTTCTGCAGCACCTTGAACGTCACTGCATTGGACTTCTCGGCAACCATGGTGGCCTTTTCGGACACGATGGGAGCGACCAGCACTTGCATCAGACGACCTTCGTCAAACTTGAGTGTGCTCATGCGAACATCTCCTTGAGTTTGTCGATTGCACCCTTGGTGACGAGCACTTTCTTAAAACGCACCAGCGACACGGGATCGGCGTAACGGGGCTCAACGACGAGCACGTTCACCAGATTGCGCGAGGCCAGGTACAGGTTTTCGTCCACTTCGTCGGCAATCACCATCACCGATTGCAGGTTCATCGCCTTGAACTTGTCAGCCAGGACCTTAGTCTTGGGGGAATCAAGCTTCAGCGAATCGACCACAGCCAGACGGCCTTCGCGGGCCAGCTGCGACAAGATGGCAGACATACCGGCGCGGTACATCTTCTTGTTGATCTTCTGCGTGAAATTTTCGTCAGGCATGTTCGGGAAAATCCGACCACCCCCACGCCACAGAGGCGAGGAAGTCATACCTGCACGTGCGTTACCCGTACCCTTTTGCTTGAAAGGCTTCTTGGTCGAGTGACGGACTTGCTCGCGATCCTTCTGGGCGCGAGTGCCTTGGCGTGCGTTGGCCTGATAGGCCACCACGATCTGGTGCACCAGATCTTCGTTGTATTCACGACCGAACACGGTTTCAGGAACATCCAGCTTGGATGCGCCTTGGCCTTGGTCATTCAGGAGTTCGAGCTGCATTAGTTCGCTCCTTTGGAGGCTTTGGCCTTGATCGCTGGACGCACCGTCACGAACCCACCCTTGGAGCCCGGAATAGCGCCCTTGATCAAGAGCAGTTGACGCGCTTCATCGATGCGGATGACATCGAGGTTTTGCGTGGTCTTGGTGACATCGCCGAGGTGGCCCGTCATGCGCTTGCCGGGGAACACGCGACCTGGGTCTTGTGCCATACCGATCGAGCCAGGCACGTTGTGCGAACGGCTGTTACCGTGCGACGCGCGCTGCGAGCTCATGTTGTGACGCTTGATGGTACCGGCGTAACCCTTACCGATGGACGTGCCTTGCACGTCAACCTTTTGGCCCACGGCAAACACATCGGTGGCAGGAACCGTAGCACCCGCGGCGTACTTGCCAGCGGTTTCTGCGGTCACGCGGAATTCCTGGATGATTTCACCGGCTTCCACACCTGCCTTGGCAAGGTGGCCGGCTTCTGGCTTGGTCACGCGCGATGCTTTGCGCGAACCGAATGTGACCTGCAGGGCCACATAGCCATCGTTCTCTTGGGTTTTGACCTGGGTAACGCGGTTGTTGGACACATCCACCACCGTGACAGGCACTGCGTCCCCATCATCGGTGAACAGACGCATCATGCCCACTTTGCGACCCAGCAACCCGAGGGAGTTGCTCAGACTCATTGGTTTTCTCCAAAACTCTCACCGCCGCAACTTCAATTGGCTACGGCGTTTCCGCAAACTCTCGCTTGCGTGCATGAAAGAAGGTTAATAAAACTCCGCTGACGCACACCATTTAACAGGCGCAAATCGAGCGAAGCCCTAAAGTATAACGCGAACTGCTTTTTCAAGCAAGTTCGCGTTATTTCAGTCGCTGCAAGACGGACGAACCCGTCCCACAGCAGCTACTGCTACATCACTGCAGCTTGATTTCGACGTCCACGCCAGCTGGCAGGTCGAGCTTCATCAGGGCATCCACGGTCTTGTCCGTAGGGTCCACGATGTCCATCAGACGCTGGTGCGTGCGGATTTCGAGCTGGTCGCGGCTGGTCTTGTTGACGTGCGGCGAGCGCAGGATGTCGAAACGCTTCATGCGCGTCGGCAGGGGCACGGGACCCTTGACGATGGCGCCGGTGCGCTTGGCGGTGTCGACGATCTCGGCAGCGGACTGATCGATCAGCTTGTAGTCAAACGCCTTCAGGCGGATGCGGATTTTTTGCTTGGACATGGCAAGTTCCTTTTCTGCTTATGAATTAAGCAATGATCTTGGCCACGACGCCAGCGCCCACGGTACGACCGCCTTCGCGGATAGCGAAGCGCAGGCCTTCTTCCATGGCGATGGGGTTGATCAGCTTCACAGTGATCGACACATTGTCACCAGGCATGACCATTTCCTTGTCGGCTGGCAGCTCGATGGCGCCAGTCACATCGGTCGTGCGGAAGTAGAACTGGGGACGGTAGTTGTTGAAGAAAGGAGTGTGGCGACCGCCTTCGTCCTTGCTCAACACATACACCTCAGCCGTGAAGTGGGTGTGGGGCTTGATCGAGCCGGGCTTGCACAGCACTTGGCCACGCTCCACGTCTTCGCGCTTGGTACCGCGCAGCAGCAGGCCGACGTTGTCGCCAGCTTGGCCTTGGTCCAGCAGCTTGCGGAACATTTCCACGCCGGTGCAGGTGGTCTTTTGCGTGTCGCGGATACCCACGATTTCGATTTCTTCGCCGACTTTGATGATGCCGCGTTCCACGCGACCGGTCACCACGGTGCCACGGCCGGAGATGGAGAACACGTCTTCCACGGGCATCAGGAAGGCACCGTCCACAGCGCGCTCAGGCGTGGGGATGTAGGTGTCCAGGGCTTCGGCCAGCTTCATGATGGCTTCTTCACCCAGCTTGCCCTTGTCGCCTTCCAGGGCGAGCTTGGCGGAGCCACGGATAATGGGGGTGTCGTCGCCTGGGAAGTCGTACTTGTCCAGGAGTTCGCGCACTTCCATTTCGACGAGTTCCAGCAGTTCTTCGTCGTCCACCATGTCGCACTTGTTCAGGAACACGATGATGTAAGGCACGCCCACTTGGCGAGCCAGCAGGATGTGCTCGCGGGTCTGGGGCATGGGGCCGTCAGCAGCAGAGCAGACCAGGATAGCGCCGTCCATCTGGGCAGCGCCGGTGATCATGTTCTTCACATAGTCGGCGTGGCCGGGGCAGTCCACGTGAGCGTAGTGGCGGTTGGCCGTTTCGTATTCCACGTGGGCGGTGTTGATCGTGATACCGCGGGCCTTTTCTTCGGGCGCAGCGTCGATCTGGTCGTAGGCCTTGGCTTCGCCGCCGAACTTGGCGGACAGCACGGTAGCGATAGCTGCCGTCAGCGTCGTCTTGCCATGGTCCACGTGACCGATCGTGCCCACGTTCACGTGGGGCTTGGT
>NZ_JBQEOV010000028.1:0-30008 GCF_052045435.1 Acidovorax sp. 22279 | reverse complement strand
GGCCTTCCAAACAGATACCCCTGGAACCCCTCGCACCCATGCAGCCTCAGGAACGACAGCTGCCCCGTCGTCTCCACCCCCTCCGCCACCACCTCCAGGTCCAGGCTCTTGGCCAGCGCCAGGATGGTCCGCACGATCGCCGCGTCGTTCGGGTCCGTCAGCACGTCCCGCACGAAGCTCTGGTCGATCTTCACCTGGTCCAGTGGCAGGCGCTTGAGGTAGGACAGGGACGAGTAGCCGGTGCCAAAGTCATCGAGCGCAAACCCCACGCCTTCGCTTTTGAGCTGCACCATGCGCGCGATGGTGTCTTCGATGTCTCCCAGCAGCAGGCTTTCGGTGAGTTCGAGCTTGAGTTGCCGGGGGTCTGCGTTGTGGTTCTTCAAGGTTTGCAGCACTTCGGCCACGAAGCCGGGTTGGCGGAACTGGCGGGCGCTGACGTTGACGGAGATGGACAGGTGAGCGGTGTCTGGGTGCTGGCTCCAGCGCTGCAGTTGTTCGCAGGCGGTCTGGAGCACGTATTGGCCCAGCGGGAGGATGAGGCCGGTCTGTTCTGCCAGGGGGATGAAGTCGCCGGGGCTGATCATGCCGCGCTGGGGGTGGCGCCAGCGCACGAGGGCTTCTGCGCCCAGCAGGCGGGCGTGGTGGTCCACGACGGGCTGGTAGTGCACGAGCAATTCGCCCCGGGCCAGGCCCTGGCGCAGGTCGGCTTCGAGGTTGGAGCGGGCGTTGACGGCCGCCTGCATGTCGGGGTCGAAGAAGCGCTGGGTGTTGCGTCCTGCGGCTTTGGCCTGGTACATGGCCAGGTCGGCGCGCTTGAGGAGTTCGTCCACGGTGAGGCGTTCGTCGCCAAAGAGGGTGATGCCGATGCTGGGGGTGCTGTAGTGCTGGGCGCCGTCCAGGTCAAAGGGCTGGTTCAGGCTGGCCAGGAGTTTTTCGGCGACGGTTTCTGCCTGGGTGGCGGCGTTTTGCAGGTCAGGGGCCAGGGCTTCGAGCATGACGACGAATTCGTCGCCGCCGAAGCGGGCCACGGTGTCGGCTTCGCGCACGCTGCCCACCAGGCGGGCGGCGACCTGGGCCAGGAGCTGGTCGCCCATGTCGTGGCCCAGGGTGTCGTTGAGGTCTTTGAAGTTATCGAGGTCGATGAACAGCAGGGCCCCGAGGTTCCTGGTGCGCTGGCAGGCGGCGATGGAGCGTTGCAGGCGGTCCAGCAGCAGGCGGCGGTTGGGCAGGCCCGTGAGCGCGTCGTAGAACGCCAGGCGTTCGATCTCCTGTTCTGCCAGCTTGCGATCGGTGATGTCCATGGTGAAGCCATGGGACACCACCGAGCCATCGGCCTCGCGGTGTGGAATGGCGTTGGTCATGTGCCAGCGCACGCTCCCGTCATTCATCCGCACACGGTATTCGCACTGCCAGGGCACCAGCTTGCGCACCGACATCATGGCCGAGCGCTGCACCAGCGGCAGGTCTTCGGGCACCACGCGGTGCATGAGCACGCCATGGTCGGCCGTGACCTCGTGCGGTTCCACGCCCATGAATTCGCGCACGGCATCGCTGATGTACTGCACGCTGGTGCCACCATCGGTATGCAGCCGGTATTCGTAGATGAAGCCGGGGATGCGGCTGGCAATGCGCTGAATGAACAAGAGTTGTTCGCGCAATTGCTCCGCAGCGCGGTGCTCGTCCGTTACATCCTGCACCACCCCCATGACGACCTGCACACCGTCGCGCGGCAGCGTGCGTTGAACCCGCGAGCGCATCCAGCGCACTTCGCCATCTGGTCGTCGCCAGCGGTACTCCACATCCAGGCCAGATCCCCGTTCTCGGATCTTGTCGAACACGTGCCGGTCTTCCGGCAGGATGCCACTCACCGCGCGCTCGGGGTCCACCCATTCCTGCTGCTCAAACCCGGCGATGTTGCACAGCCCTGGCGACCAGAGCAGCACCGTTTCGCCCGGGTCTTCAATGCGCCGCCAGTGGCCAGTGCGCGCCAGGCTCTCCATGGTGTTGAACACGTCGGTCTGCTCGCGCAACTCGCGCCGCACTTCTTCCAGCGCACGCTCGGATGCGGCCAGTGATACCCGCAGATTCTCGGCTTCAGAGGCATCGCGCACCGTGACAACGATGCAGTCATTGGTCACGCGGCGGGCCGACAAGTCCCAGGCCAGCAACAGCCGACCGGGCTCGCGCACCACCTGGCGGCACTCCAGCGGAGCCCCCACGCGCACCACGCCGAGCAACTGGTCCAGCAGCGGCGTGTTGGCCAGCAGGTCAAACACCTCGGACGCATCCACGCCCGGATGCCGTACCGCTCCCAACCCTGGCATGCGCCGTGCCGCAGCGTTGGCGGCTAGCAGCAGCAGGCGGCCGTCTTGCAGACGAAACTCCATGAGCGCCACCGGCACCGCGTCCACCAGCGCTTGAAGGCGCGCCTGCGCCATGGGCTCGATGAGGCCTTCCCCGGTAGGGGCGAGGAGGTCGGTCAACAGTTCGGACGAAATCACGGTCGCTCTGAAGCCTCTGAATCCTGGGGTTGAAACACCAACTCTCGACGGAGGGTGGCTCCGTTCAGGGTCAAGCTGCCAGCATACAGCCAAGAGTATGTCAAAACGTAACATCTTGGCAGAACGCAGTGGAATTGCCCAGGGGGAAACCCGATGATCGAACTGCTACAGTCCACGCCTCATTCCTGCCACCCCCTGCATGTCCGACACGCTCGAACACCACACACCCATGATGCAGCAGTACCTGGCCCTCAAGGCCGGGTACCCCGAGACGCTTCTGTTCTACCGCATGGGCGACTTCTACGAGGTCTTCTGGCAGGACGCCGAGAAGGCCGCGCGCCTGCTCGACATCACGCTCACACAGCGCGGCCAGTCGGGCGGCCAGCCGGTGGTGATGGCCGGTGTGCCCTTCCACGCTCTGGAGAACTATCTGGCGCGCCTGATCAAGATGGGCGAGTCGGTGGCGATTGCCGAGCAGGTGGGCGAGGTGGGCGCCAACAAGGGCCCGGTGGAGCGCAAGGTGGTGCGCGTGGTCACACCCGGCACGCTGACCGACACCGAACTGCTGTCCGACAAATCCGAATCGCTGCTGATGGCCGTGCACCAGGCGCCCCGCGCGCGCTGTGGTTTGGCGTGGCTCAGCGTGACGCAGGGCCGCGTTTACCTGGCCGAATGTGCGCACGACGAACTGGGCGCCTGGCTGGCCCGCGTGGCGCCCAGCGAACTGATCTACAGCGCAGGCGTGACCGAGCGCTTTGAACAACAACTGCAGGTGCTGCGCCAAGGCGGCGCCTTCACCTGCCCCATGAGCCTGCGGCCCGACTGGCAGTTCGACAGTGCCCTGGGCGAGCGCAAGCTGCTCGAAAACCTGGGCGCGGCCAGCCTCCAGGCCTGGGGTGCACACGAATTGGGCGAGGCCCACGCCGCCGCCGCCGGACTGCTGACCTACGCCGAGCACACGCAGGGCCGCACCCTCACCCACGTGCACAGCGTGCAGGTGCAGCGCAACGACGACCTCATCGACTTGCCCGCCACCACGCGCCGCAACCTGGAGCTGGTCAAGACCCTGCGTGGTGACGATGCACCCACGCTGTTCTCGCTGCTCGACACCTGCATGACCGGCATGGGCAGCCGACTGCTCAAGACCTGGCTGCTGGAGCCGCGCCGCGACCGCGCCGAGGCACGCCAGCGCCTCTCGGCCACCACGGCCTTGCGGGGCGCGGGCGGTGCAGGCGGCGGTGCGGGCCCCTGGTCCACGCTACGCGGCGAACTCAAGGGCGTGAGTGATGTGGAACGCATCACCGCCCGCATTGCGCTGCGCCAGGTGCGCCCGCGCGAGCTGGTCGCGCTGGGCAAAACGCTACAAAAATCAGAGCTGCTTGCGCTGAACGGAAGGGCACCAGAGCCCTTTTTGATGCAGATTTTCAGCCACCTGCAACCACCCGAGGGTTGCATGGCACTGCTGCAGACCGCGATTGCCGAAGAGCCCGCCGCCCTGGTGCGCGACGGCGGCGTGATCGCCAACGGCTTCGACACCGAGCTGGACGAGTTGCGCGCCATCCAGACCAACTGCGATGCCTTTCTGCTGGATCTGGAAACCCGCGAGAAGGCGCGCACCGGCATCCCCAACCTGCGCGTGCAGTTCAACAAGGTGCACGGCTTCTACATTGAGGTCACCAGCAGCCATGTCGAGAAGGTGCCTGATGACTACCGCCGCCGCCAGACGCTGAAGAATGCCGAGCGCTTCATCACGCCCGAACTCAAGGCGTTTGAAGACAAGGCCTTGTCAGCCAACGAGCGCGCCCTGGCCCGCGAGAAATGGCTGTATGAGCAGATCCTGGACCAGCTGCAGCCGCACATCCCGCAGCTGACCCGCCTGGCCCAGGCTCTGGCCACACTGGATGTGCTGTGCACGCTGGCCGAACGCTCGCTCACCCTCCAATGGTGCGCGCCGCAGTTCGTGCCCGAGCCCTGCATCGAGATCGAGGGCGGTCGCCACCCGGTGGTGGAGGCGCGCCTGGCCGAGACATCGAGCGGCAGCTTCATCGCCAACCACACGCGCCTGAACGCCAACACGCGCATGCAGGTCATCACCGGCCCCAACATGGGCGGTAAATCGACCTACATGCGCCAGGTCGCGCTCATCGTGCTGCTCGCCAGCATGGGCAGCCATGTTCCCGCCGCGAGCTGCCGCCTGGGGCCCATCGACGCCATCCACACCCGCATCGGCGCGGCCGACGATCTGGCCAATGCGCAGTCCACCTTCATGCTGGAGATGACCGAAGCTGCGCAGATATTGCACGCCGCCACGCCCCACAGCCTGGTGCTGATGGACGAGATCGGCCGGGGCACCAGCACGTTCGACGGCCTGGCACTGGCCAGCGGTATTGCCACCCACCTGCACGACAAGACCCGCGCCTTCACGCTGTTTGCCACGCACTATTTCGAGCTGACCGAGCTGCCAGCCAAAGCGCGCCACGCGATCAACATGCATGTGAGCGCCACCGAGTCCGGCACCGACATCGTGTTCCTGCACGAGATCCAGCCCGGCCCGGCCAGTCGCAGCTACGGGATTCAGGTGGCCAAGCTGGCGGGCATGCCCTCGCCCGTGCTGCACCACGCCCGCCATGCGCTGGCCGCGCTCGAAGAGCGCGCGGGCGAGGATGAGTTGCAAGTGGACCTGTTCGCCGCCCCCGAGGTGCCCGAGAGCGCGGGCGCCAGCCCTCTCGAGGCCGCGCTGGCCGGCATCAACCCCGACGCCCTGAGCCCGCGCGAAGCGCTGGATGCGCTGTACCAGCTCAAGAAGATGGCAGGCTGAAGCGACGCCCACCCCGGCTGCGCTGCAGGCTGCTGACCGGGCTCTGGGCACACCGCCAGCGCATTTTTGAGTCCCAGGGGCATCAGGCGCTAGTGCCATATGCCCTGGTTGCTATCATTTTTGAATAGCCGCACCCCGCAACAACTGGGAGCTACCTGCAGGAGGCACAGGCTGCCCATGCCGCAGGCGACTAAACTCGCGGGTTACCCCCAAACAACAACCCCCATTGCTCCATGACGTACTGCGTCGCCATCAAACTCAACGCCGGGCTGGTTTTCCTGTCCGATTCCCGCACCAATGCCGGCCTGGACCAGATCAGCTCATTTCGCAAGATGATGGTCTACGAGAAGGCGGGTGACCGCTTCATGGTGCTGCTGTCGGCGGGCAACCTGTCCATCTCGCAATCGGTGCGAGAGATCTTGCAGACCGAGCAGATCAAGGACGGCGAGTCGGGTGAAGCCATCACCATCTGGAATGCCAAAAGCATGTTCGACGCCGCCCGCGTGCTGGGCGCCGCCGTGCGCCACGTGCACGAGCGCGACGGCGCAGCCCTCAAGCGCTCGGGCGTGGACTTCAATGTGTCCATGGTGTTTGGCGGCCAGATCAAGGGCGAGGGCATGCGCCTGTTCCAGGTGTACTCGGCAGGCAACTTCATCGAGGCCACGTCCGAAACACCGTACTTCCAGGTTGGCGAATCCAAATACGGCAAACCCGTGCTCGACCGCGTGCTCACGCCCGAGACCCCACTGGACGAGGCTGCCAAGTGCGCACTGGTGTCGATGGACAGCACGCTCAAGTCCAACCTGTCGGTGGGCCTGCCGCTGGACCTGGTGGTGTACGAGGTGGACCGCTTTGCCACCGACAAGGTCATCTGCATCGACGAGAACAACCCGTACTTTCGGATGCTGCACGACAGCTGGGGACAAAAGCTGCGCCAGGTGTTCGACAGCATCGAGGACCCCGCCTGGACCGGCGGCGCTACCGAGGTGCCGATCATGGTCAGCCCGGCGCGCAGCAAGCCACTCAAGAAGATCACCAACCATACCGACCGGCTGATCTGACGCCCTGCAGGCCAGCGCACCCCACGGCACCCGGCCGCGTGCGCGCCTGCACCCCGGCCCTGCCACCCCGCCATGCCCTCCATGCTCCCCATCGTTTTCTCGCACGCCAACAGCTTTCCGGCCAGCACCTACCGCGTGCTGTTCAAGCACCTCAAGACCCGGGGTTTTGAAGTCAGCGCGGTCGAACGCTATGGCCACGACCCGCAGTACCCGGTGACCAGCAACTGGCCACACCTGGTGCAGCAGCTGGCCGACTTTGCAACGGTGCAGGTGCAGCGCCTGGGCCAGCCGGTGTTTCTGGTGGGACATTCGCTGGGCGGCTTTTTGAGCGTGATGGCCGCCGCCCGCCACCCCGGACTGGTGCGCGGGGTACTGCTGATCGACTCGCCCCTTATTGGCGGCTGGAAGGCCAACGTGGTCAGCGTGGCCAAGCGCACCCAGGTGGTGGGTTCGATATCGCCGGGCCGGGTGAGCCGCCAGCGGCGGTTCAGCTGGGCCAGCAACGAAGAGGCGCTGGAGCACTTTTGCAAGAAGAAGGCTTTTGCACGCTGGCACCCCGATGTGTTGCACGATTACATCACCTACGGCCTGCAAGACCAGGACGGCAAGCGGGTGCTGGGCTTTGACCGCGCGGTGGAGACCGCCATCTACAACACCCTGCCGCACAACCTGGGCCGCCTGCTGAGCAAGCACCCGCTGCAGTGCCCGGCCGCCTTCATCGGCGGACGCGATTCCGAAGAGATGAAGCAGGTCGGCATGGCCATGACGCTGCGTGTCACCGAGGGCCGCACCATGATGCTGGACGGCAGCCACCTGTTTCCCATGGAGCAGCCCGTGGCCACTGCAGCAGCCATTGAAGCAGCGCTGCTCAACCTGGCCATGCTCACGCCCCGCCAAACTTAAGTCGTACTGGCAGATCCCCGCGCAGGGTCGCCTGCGTTCCGCCTTACCACCAAATTCGGACCGCAAGGCGCGAAAAAACGCCCCACACCGCCCCCCGATCAGGGCAAACAGGGGACACACACGCCGCGCCAATCCCCTACACTGGCGAAATTGTTACAGCGTGATACACCCGACATGTCTGCACAGCCCCCGACGGCCGGGCGCCTACCCGCGCTCAGCTTTGCCTTGCTGGCCGCCTTTGTCATCGCAACAGCGGTGCGCACCCACAATGACACCACCATCGCCATCGTCATCGCCTCGGTGCTGATGTTTGCCTGCTGCTGGACCAGTGCAGCGCATCTGCTTGGCACCCGCGCTGCCCTGCAGTTTGTGTTGATCGCGGTCAGCCTGGGCTGGTTTGCCGAACAGATGGGCTCCAGCCGGGGCTGGTTCTTCGGGCACTACACCTACACCGATGTGCTGGGCCCTCGTCTGCTGGACGTGCCACTGGTCATTCCGATGATGTGGTTTGCACTGACGTATGCGGGCTATGTGATCAGCAACCTCATCGTCTGGCAATCGGCGGTGGACGGCGCTCCTGGCCTGGGCAATGCCGCCATGCTGTCATTTCTGGCAGCCATGATCGTGACCGCGTTCGACCTGGGCGCAGACCCCTACTTTGTGTACACCCTCAAGGCGTGGATCATGGCCAAGACCGATGGGGCCTGGTTTGGCGAAACCGTGCAGGGCTTTTTCGGCTGGGTGTTCGTGGCCTTTGTGATCATCTTCAGCTTTCGCATGTCGGTGCGCCAGCTCCCCTTGCAACCCGCCAGCCCCTTCCTGCGACGCCACGCCATGGTGCCGCTGACCATCTACGCGGCTGGCATGGTGTTCCAGATGATTCTGGGCAGCCCGGTAGAAATCCGGACCATTGCAGCCTTTGCCATGGGGATTCCGCTGCTCTGCGCGCTGGCGGGCTTCCAACGCTGGCGCGCACCGGGTAAGGTCGCGGCATGACCAGCAAGCCCCACAACCCTCTGCTGCCAGCTGCCGATCTGGCACCCATGCAGCACCACGCCGACCCCCTGGCCGACGCTACGATTGCCAGGATCCTTGGGCCCTGGCCCCCCGGCGACGTCGCCGCCGACGCTCTGCAATGGGCGCACATCAACACGGTGAACCTGCTGTTCAGCCAGTGGACCGACAACGCGACGCTGGCCACTTGGCAGGCAACCGAAGGCCCGGTGCAGGTAGGGGATGGTGACAAGGCCGCCAAAGGCTATGTGACCGCCGAGATGGCCAAGGCGCTCAACGACTATGTGCAGGCGGCGCAGGTGCTGCCGCCCTGGGCCGATGCCCGCAAGATCGAGCGCGCCGAAAAACTCTTCATGGACCACGGTGCGCTGTCTTGCATCCTGCTGTTCTGTGCAAGCCTGCCCGAGTGTTATGTGGTCCCGGACCTGTCGAGCGTGTTGCACACGACCGGCCAGCTGGAACAGAACACCGAATACCGCATCCGTTCCACGGCGGCCATGATCTTCCCGGTGATGCTGCACGGAGGCCTCAGCCCACGGGGTGCCGGTGTGGCGCAGGTACTCAAAGTGCGGTTGATCCACGCCACGGTGCGCAATCTCATCCTGCACGGCAGCCCCGAACATGCCATCGCGCAATGGAAGGCTGGCGGAGACGGCCTGGTGGTGCCGCGTGCAGCCCCCGCTGGTGGTGGCCGGTCCGTGATGTACCAGACCCTGTATGCACGTGGCTGGAACCTGGCCGCCAAAGGTCTGCCCTGCAACCAGGAGGAGCTGGCCTACACGCTGCTGACCTTCGGCTACGTGTTCCTGCGCAGCATGCGTCGGCTGGGTCTCGGTCTGCCGCCCGGCGACGAAGAAGCCTACCTCCACGCCTGGAATGTGGTGGGTCACGTGCTTGGCATCGACCGCTCCCTGATGGTGGAAACGATGGCGCAGGGCGATGCACTGATGACACTGATGCAGGCCCGTGGCCGCGCAGAGCCGGTCACGCCCGACCCGCGCCCGGCCCTGGGGCAGGCCCTGATGCAGACCATGGCCAACGCGCTGCCCTGGCGCATCGTCAAGCCCTTCCCGCAGCTCATGACCCGCTACCTGTGCGGGCGAGAAACCGCCGAGGACCTGGGGTTGAACCAGCCCGTGCCCTGGCTGTCGGCCTTGCTGTTCTGGTGCGTTCTGCTGCTGGCCCGTGCCATCGATGCCATGGTGGGTTTGCTGCTGCCGCGTTTTTCGATCGTGCGCATGCTCACGCGGGCGCTGGGCTACCACTTCATGAGCAGGGTGCTGATGAGCCAGACGCGCCCGCTGCAACTGCCCACCGAACTGCTCAACCAGGTGGACACCGTGGTACACAGCTGGAGCGACGACCCCCATGCCCCGGGCTGGCTCAACCGCATCGAGGATCGGCTGACCACCTCTGGCAGCTGGAGCCGGGGCCTGGCTGGCAAGGCAAAGCCCGCGCAGGCGGGCCAGACAGGCCAGGCACAGCAAGCCACATCGCCCTAGCCACCACGCCAATGCAACCGCTGCCGCGCAACCTCCCGATGCTGGCCCGCTTGCGGTGCATGTGTTGCGGCGTGGCAACGTGGGTGCTGTGTCTGCTGGTACTCCTGGCTGCAACCCTACCCCGGAGCGCACAGGCGGGCGAACCCTTGGTGCTCGCACAGGACAGACCGCAGGTGGATGCCTGGGAGGCCATCACCCTCAAGGCCGACGCCACCTACGAGCTCTCGGTACAGGACATGCTGGACCGCCTGGACGAGTTCAAGGCTCCAGCACGGAGCAACAACTCGCTGGGCGTACACAAGGCGGCCATGTGGCTGCATATCCCCCTGGTTGCGCCCGAGGCGCTGCACACCCCGTGGGTGGTCAACATTGGCTACAGCTCGCTCAGGGCCGATTTGTACCTGGCCCGGGGTGGCAAGCTGCTTCAGCAGGCCCGAGCACGCCAGTCCGACCCAGCGCAGCTGGCTGGCCGCACGCCTGCGATGGCCTTCGACCTGCAGCCGGGGCAACGTTACGACCTGCTGATACGGGTCCAGGCCACCGGCCCGCTGATTCTGCCCATCACGGTCAGCGAAATGCCCATTCACCTGCGCCAGGCCCTGCGCGAGCAGATGCTGCAGGGCCTGCTCAACGGGCTGGCCTTCTGCCTCTTCGCGTACAGCCTGATCCAGTGGGCCACGCAGCGTGATCGCATGTTCGGCTTTTATGCGTTGGTGGTGCTGGGCAGTGCGGGCTTTTCGCTGCAGTTCTTTGGCGTCGGCCCGCAGTATCTGTGGCCCGATAACCCGTGGATGGACCGGTATTCGGGACCGGCAGCAGGGCTGATGGCGCTGGCGGGATCGTTTCTGTTCCTGGGCCACACGCTGGCCGGCGACACTCCTGGCAGCCGGTATGCGCGCACCATGCGGTTGGGCGCGGCAGTCACCGCAGCGGTCTGTATCGCGTTGGTGGTGGGCTGGTTGACCGTGCCCCTTGCCATTGCCTTCATGAGTCTGGCGGGGGCCCTCCCCTCGCTCATCAGCCTGCCTGCCGCCATGGCGCGAGTGCGGCACAAGGACCCCATTGGCGCCACCCTGCTGGTGGCGTGGATCGCCTTTGGCGTGGCCGCCGGAACGATGGTGTGCCTGGTGCAAGGCTGGATTCCTGCCAATATCTGGACACTGCACTCGTTCCAGATTGGCGCCACGCTGGACATGCTGCTGTTCTTCCGCGTGATGGGCCTGCGCGCCCGCGCGGCCCAGGCGCAGGCCCAGGAGGCCATGCGCGAGCGGGATCTGATGCAGTCACTGGCCAACACCGATCCGCTCACCGGCCTGAGCAACCGGCGCGGCCTGCAGCATGCTTTGCACGCTGCGCTGGCCCACTGTTCACCGCAGCGGCTGGTCGCGGTCTATCTGATGGACCTGGATGGATTCAAGCCCGTCAATGACGCGCACGGCCACGATGTGGGCGACGACCTGCTGGTGGCCGTGGGCCACCGCCTCCTGGCCAATGTGCGGCACCAGACCGACCTGGTCGCTCGGCTCGGCGGTGACGAATTCATCATCATGGCCCGCGACCTGGCCACGCCCGAGCAGGCGGAGGACCTGGGCCGCTCGCTGCTGCGGGCCTTTGAGCACCCTTTTACGCTGAGCCATCTGCGCATCCAGGTGGGCCTGACCATCGGGTACGCGCTGGCCCCCCTCGACAGTGACGACCCGCAGGGCTTGCTGCGGCATGCAGACGCCGCGATGTACGCGGGCAAACAAGGCGGCAAGCACTCGGTGCGGCGCATCCCCGCCACGGCAGCACTGGCATGACGACGATGCATTGCAACGCCCTGCTCCCCAGTCGGCCGACACCCTGGCACCCCCTGCAGTGGCTGCTGGTGCTGGCACTGTGGCAGGTGCTGGCTCTGCCCACTGCGCGGGCCGCTGAACCCGGCCCGCTCGTGCTGCCAGCCGATGCCCGCCCGGTGAACGTGTGGTCGGTGGCCACGTTGCTGGCCGACCCATCTTTGCAATGGGGCGTGCAAGACGCACTGGAACGGTTGCCTGACTTTGCAGAGCCCCCCAGCCGTGGCGGCAGCCTGGGTGTGCGCAAGGAGGCCATCTGGCTTCGCGTGCCGCTGATGTCGCGCGTGGCGTCGGGCAATGAATGGATCGTGAACATCGATTTTGCGGTGCTCAACGAAGTCGACATCTACCTGACCCAGCAAGGCCGGCTGACTCAACACGCTGCGCTGGGCAACCTGCGCCCCTATTCCGAGCGCCCGCTGCGGGGCCGCACCCCAGCGATGACGCTGGACCTGGCGGCCGACACTCCCTATGAACTGCTGATCCGGGTACAAACCTCGGGCGCGATGATCGTGCCCATCACCCTGAGCAAGGCACCCTACCTGGTGCACCGGTCGCTGCGTGAGCAGATGTTCCAGGGCGTGCTGGCCGGGCTGGCCCTGTGCCTGGTGGTCTACAGCTTCACCCAGTGGGTCAGCCAGCGCGAAAAGCTGTTTCTCTACTACTGCATGCTGGTGGTGGGCAGTGCCGGGTTCTCACTGCAGTTCTTCGGCGTTGGCACCCAGTTCCTCTGGAGCGATCGGCTCTGGATCGAAGTCCACGCAGCAGGGGCGGCGGGGCTGCTGGCCATTGCGGGCTCGTTCCTGTTCATGGGCCATGCGCTGATGGGCCACATGCCACACAGCCGGTTCCTGAGGGTGATGCAGGCGGGAGCAGTGCTGAGCCTGGTGCTGCTCGCGGCCTTCCTGGTCGATCTGATCAACACACGGACCACCACCGCCATCATCAGCGTCCTGGGCCCCCTACCCTCTCTCATCAGCCTGCCCATCGCCGTGGCACGGGCACGCCGGGGGGACTCCGTCAGCACCACATTGCTCGCGGCCTGGGTTGCGTACTTCACGGCGGCCGTGACCATGGTGTGCCTGGTGCAAGGCCTGCTGCCAGTCAACTTCTGGACGCTGCACTCTTTCCAGCTCGGCGCAGCGGCTGACATGCTGCTGTTCCTGCGGGTGCTGGGTCAACGCTCTGCCGCCTTGCGCCACGCGGCCTCTGAAGCGCTGCGCGAGCGCGACACCATGCGCTCGCTGGCCTACACCGACTCACTGACCGGGCTGTGCAACCGCCGCGGCATGCAAATGGCACTGCAATCGGCGCTGGCTCAGGCCAGCCCCCAACGCTTGGTAGCGCTCTACCTGATGGACCTGGACGGTTTCAAACCGGTCAACGACACCTACGGCCATGATGTGGGCGACGACCTGCTGGTGGCGGTGGGCCACCGGCTGGAGGCCAATGTGCGACAGCACACCGACCTGGTGGCAAGGCTGGGCGGGGACGAATTCATTGTCATGGCGCGCGAACTGGCCACCCCCGAACAAGCCCAGGAACTAGGGCGGGCCTTGCTGCATGCATTTGAAAAGCCGTTCCGGCTGAGCCACCTCTCCATCCAGGTGGGTCTGACCATCGGCTACGCGCTGGCACCGCTGGACAGTTGCGATGCACAGCACCTGGTCCGGCTCGCGGATGCAGCCATGTATGCAGGCAAGGAGAGCGGCAAATACTGCATCCGCCGCAACCCGGGCGAACTGGCGCTGGCCTCATGACGTACACGCGCTTGAGTGGGTTTGTGCATCACCCGGTTCTTGCCAGCTGGTGGCGAGTGGCCTGCCTGCTGTCGGCACTGTGTCTTCTGCTGGCAGCCCTACCGACCAGTGCGCGGGCAGCCCCCCTTGAACTGCGGGATGACCTGCTTTCCATCGAGGCCTGGCCCGCCGTCACTGTGCTGCCAGACCCCTCCGGCACCCTGCTCGTGAATGATGTCCTTGCGGAGTTGTCACGCTTTCAGGCCCCACCCGGCACCAGCGGCACCCTGGGCGTGCGGGCCGAGCCGGTGTGGGTACGCATCCCGGTCACCGTGCCCGTGACATCCAACGGCCTGTGGGTGCTGGACATCGACTATCCCGTGCTGCAACGCATCGAGGTGTACCTGGCTGCAGACGGCCATGTGACCCAGCAGGCCACGCTGGGCAGCCTGCAGCCCTACACCCAGCGCCCGCTGCGCAGCCGCACCCATGCACTGCCCGTGGCCATGTTGCCCGGACACACCTACGACCTGCTGCTGCGCGTGGAGACCCGGGGCGCAATGGTGCTGCCCATCACAATGAACAAGCCCACCACCTGGCACAGCAAGGCTCTGAACGAGCAGATGCTGCAAGGCATCCTTACCGGGCTGGCGCTGTGCCTGCTGATCTACAGCCTGGCGCAGTGGCTCAATCTGCGCGACGTGCTGTTCATACAGTACGCACTGCTCATTGCGGGGAGCCTGCTGTTTTCGCTGCACCTGTTCGGCCTGGGCACGCAGTACCTGTGGCGCGATATGCCATGGGTGGAGTTGCATGCAGCCAGTCTGGCTGCGCTCACGGCCACCTGCGGCTCCTTTCTCTTCATCAGCCAGGCCTTGGCGGGTGACAGGCCCCGCAGCTGGCTGCTGCGCAGCATGCGTGGCGGCGCAGTGCTGTGCGTGGTGCTGGCTGCTCTGTATGCACTTGACCTGCTCAGCACCCGCGCAGTGACAGGCATCGTCAGCATCCTGGGGCTGGTGCCAGCGCTCATGGGCATTCCGGGGGCGGTGCGCCGCGCAAGGCTGGGCGACCCGGTGGGCTCCACCCTGCTGCTCGCCTGGCTGTTGTATTTTTTGGCCACCGCCACGGTCATTGGCGTGATCCAGGGTTGGGTGCCGGTGAACTTCTGGACCTTGCACTCGTTCCAGTTTGGCGCCACGCTGGACATGCTGCTGTTCATGCGTGTGCTGGGCTTGCGCACCAAGGCGCTGCGGTTGGAGGCGCTGGACGCCAACCGCGAGCGCGACGTGATGCGCTCACTCGCCCACACCGATCCGCTCACCGGCCTGCCCAACCGGCGCGGGCTCAATATCTCGCTCGCATCGGCCCTGTCGCGCTGTAGCGCAGAAAAAATGCTGGCTGTGTACGTGATGGACCTCGACGGATTCAAGCCCGTCAACGATCAGCATGGCCACGACGTGGGCGACGAGCTGCTCGTGGCCGTGACCCGGCGCCTGCAAGGCCATGTGCGCCAAAGTGACCTGGTGGCTCGCCTGGGTGGCGACGAGTTCGTGGTGATGGCTGGACAGCTGCACAGCCTGCAGCAGGCGCAAGAGCTGGGCCACAAGCTGCTGGATGCATTCCGCTCACCGTTTTCGCTGAACAACGTGCAGGTGGAGATCGGTCTGACCATTGGGTATGCCATAGCACCGCACGACAGCACCGACGCCATTGGCCTGCTCAAGCTGGCCGATGCCGCCATGTACAGCGGCAAACAGGGCGGCAAGTTCTGCCTGCGGCGCAACACGGGCGACCTCGCGCTGTCCTCGTCCTGAGATCGTTTTCACGATCCAGAGGTGGCTGCCCAACAGCGGGCTGAAAGACACGCCTGCCATTTCCCTCTGGTCAAAGCGCTCCTGCTCCGGTACACCCGGGGCTTCGCAACTTCCTGAAGGATCGCTCGCCATGGCCCATCGCAAAAGTTCGGCCCGCCTTGCCAAAGACGCACGCGTCGCGCACTTTTTATCTTTGGCGGCAAAACAGCCGGCGTTGAGCGCTGCGCAGGGCAGCACGCCGGTGCTCACATGGGAGGCGGTGGCCGCTCTGGAGGCGCGCATCGTAGGACGCATCGTGCTGCCCTCCAGCCCCGACTACAACGCAGCGCGGCAGGAGTCAAACCCAGCCTTTCAGTCGTATCCGGAGATCATCGTCTTTTGCGCCTGCGAGAACGATGTGCTGGAGTGCCTGGCCGTAGCCCGCACCTATGGCGTGTGGGTGGCCGTGCGTTGTGGTGGCCACAGCACCGCGGGCTACTCGGTCAACAGCGGCATGGTGGTGGACCTGAGCGACTTGCAGGGCGTGGTGCTGGACCCTGCACGTGAACGCGTGCACGTGCTGCCGGGCACCGACTTTGACCACTTTAACGGCGCCATGAACCACACGGGCTGGCACGTGCCCACGGGCGCCTGTGGCAGCGTGTGCGTGGGGGGCTTTGTACAAGGTGGCGGCTACGGCTACACATCGCGCGCGTTCGGCATCCAGAGTGACCTGGTTGATTCCTTCCGTGTGGCGCTGGCCGACGGCACCATCGTCACCGCCAGCGCGCAGGAGCATTCCGACCTTTACTGGGCCCTGCGCGGCGGCACGGGCGGCAACTTTGGCGTGGTGCTGCAGGTGACCTACCGCATGCAGCGGCTGGACCAGGTCTGGGCCTGGGCCATCAGCTGGGACGCCATGCACGCGGCCCAGGTGCTCACACTGATGCAGGCCGGCTACATGAAGACCGGTGCGCCCGACGCATTGGGCTACATGATGAACCTGGGCTTCCAGAACGGTGTGCCGGTGTACATGGTGCAGGGCATGTTCTGCGGCAGCCGCGAGGACGGGCTGGCAGCCATTGCACCGCTGATGGCCATCCCCAGCGCGCAGCTGCTGGTGGACAAGACCGGCACCTACCCCGACATGAACGTGTGGCTGGAAGACCACCCCTACACCCTGCCCGACAACCTGCCGGACGGGATCGCCGAAACCAAGGCCAGCGGATACATCAATACCCGACTCTCGCCCGCCGACTGGCAGCGCATCATCGACTACTTCAAGACGTCGCCCAACCCCTGGTCGCTGGCCTATCTGGAGCCCTATGGCGGCGCCATCAACCGCTACCCGGTGGCCGACAGCGCCTTTGTGCATCGCAATGTCGACGCCGACCTGGTGGTGGATGTGTTCTGGCGCAACCCGGCGGAGCGCGCCCAGATGGAAGCCTGGCTCGACGGCTTCATGCAGCTCGTGCGACCCTTCCTGAACGGCCACGTGTACCAGAACTACCCGGATGCGCGGCTGGCCGACTTTGCCTCCGCCTACTGGGGCCCGGCCTACCCGCAGCTTCAGCGGATCAAGGCGGCCTACGACCCCGGCAACTTCTTCCACTTCCAGCAAAGCATCCGGCTGCCGTGATACCGCGCCCCTGCTCTGCGGGGGCGCAGAGGGAGGAAAAGGGCTCAGGCCGTCAACGCGTAATGCAGACGGCCCTTACCCGCCCGTTTGGCAGCGTACATGGCCTGGTCGGCACGGTTCATCAGCGCGTCGATGTCTCCCTCCAGCGGAGGGTACACCGCCACACCAATGCTGGCGCCAATTCGCAGCTCGCGCCCGTCCACCGTCATGCCCTGCTGCAGGGCGTCGATGATGCGGTGGCCGATGGTATCGGTGACCTCACGGGTCACCTCGTGGTCCAGCATCACCAGAAACTCGTCGCCCCCGAGCCGCGCCATGGTGTCGCCCGCGCGCACCGTGCTGGCGATGCGCTGGGCCACGATGCGCAGCACCTCGTCGCCCGCGCGGTGGCCTTCGGCGTCATTCACGTGCTTGAAACCGTCCAGATCAATGAACAACAGCGCCACCGACCCCTCGGTGTGCCGCGCATGCAGCAGCGACTGCTCCAGCCGCCCCTGGAACGCGGCCCGGTTGAGCAGCCCGGTCAGTGAGTCGTGGTTGGCCAGGTAGTGCTGCTGCCGCGCGATCTGGATTTTGGCGGAAACATCCTGAACCAGCGCCATGATGGAGGTCACCTGGCCGTCCGCGTCGGTCAGGGCAGAGTTGAACCACTCGCAGTGCACCTCGGTGCCATCGCTGCGCACAAAACAGGTTTCGGCCCGGTTCTGGGACTCCTGGCCGGACTGCAGCCGCTGCAGCGCCTGCTGCAGGCTGTCGTCCATCGAGGCAGGTGCCAGCAGGTCTGTCAGCAGCCGCCCCTCCAGTCCCGCCACATGCAGCCATCCCAGCAGCTGCACCGCGCGTTGCGAACAATGCAGCAGCTGCAGCTGGTGGTCCATCTCCACCACGGCCAGGGGGCTGTTCTCCATGTGGGAAGACAGGCGCTGGTTGGCCGCGCGCAGCGCATTCATGGTGACCTGCAGCTCGTGCACGTCGAGCGCCGTGGTGATGAAACCGTCAATCGCGCCTTGCGGGTTGTGCCAGGGCGTCAGGCAGATGGTGCGCCACTCGTCAAAGCCGTAGGGCGTGCGCAGCATGCGCTGGTACTGCACCCGCTCGCCGCTGAGCACGCGGTTCACAAACGGCATGAACCGGGCGCAGTCCTGCTCGCCATAAACCTCCACCAGTGTCTTGCCGACCAGCTCCTCCGGCACGGTGCCGAACCAGCGCGCGTATTCGTCGTTCACATAGATCATCGACAGGCTGCGGTCGATCACAGCCATGGTGGCGCCTGCGCTGCGAGTGATCACATCAAGCAGGTCCGCCTTGGACCACACCTTTTGGCGGGCGGTCTCCGGGTGCGAGGACAACTCGGGCGCTTCTGGCGTCATGCGGCAATACCCCAGTGGGGGAAAGGATCAGCGGAGGGGCAGCTTCACACACCACGACAAGGTGATGGCACGGGGTGCGGCCGCCTGGGCGTAACTGTCTGTGAGCGGCAGCTTAGCACTTTCGCCAGGCACAACCGCTCCCGTTGAACCCTTGCTACAGCGGATGCGCCTAGCGGCAGCACCGGTAGGCCAGCCCCACGGAGACCGAATAGCCCACCGGCTGCACGGTCAACGGGCTGCGGCGCGCATCGCCCTGCAGCTGGGACACGCGGGCCGCGCCCAGCACCACCCAGTGCCGGTTGAGCGCCGTCATCACCTCCACCCCGGCATCCACGCTGTACAGACCGCCGCGTGGCTCGAACGCTGGCAAGGGGCTGCTGCCACCGGCCGGCACCCCAAAATGCCCCCGCACGTAGGTGCGGTCCCCAAAACTCGCGCCCGCCCCGAAGCTGACCTTGGTCTGCTCCGTCACGGGCCAGGTGTAGCCAATGCTGGTAGACCATTGCGCGCCACCGTCGCGGCCCAGGATGTCTTGCGAAACCCCGGCCCCCACCGCCCAGCGGTCCGTGATGGCATAGCCCGCGCTGATCCGTGCCCGCAGGGTGGACCGCACTGACGGCAACCCCACCAGGATGGGGGCATCCGACCCGTCACGGCCCTTGTCAATGCGCAAGGCTGCACTCAGGCTGAAGCGGTCGCTCTGCGCCAGCGTGGCGCTGGCGCCGGACTCGCGGGGCCCCAGGCCGTGGCCCATGAAGGCGCTGCCGCGCGAAGTGCTCAGGCGAAACCGGCCGTACTCGATGGCCCAGGCGGGCCGCAGGCTGTTCTTGCGGCCATCGCCCCCGGCGTAGTCGGGGCTGCTGCCCACGATGGCGCCGATCGCGTAGTTGAATTTGGGAGCCGCAGCCTGCTCGCTCTCTGCCTTGTCGGACACCGTGGTTTCGGTGCTGGCCGCCTCTGGCAAGCCCTGGGCGCCCACCCAGGGGCTGACCGACAAGCCGGCGAGCGCCAGCGCCCGCAAGGAAATCAAGGGAAAGGAGACCCGACCGGTAATGAAACGCATGGCCCGATTATCAGTCGGCCCACTGCACCCAGCCGGTCCACGCGGTCACAAGAACGATGACGCCGAACACGATGCGGTAGTAGGCAAACGGCACAAAACTGTGACTGCTGATGTAGCGCAACAACCAGCGCACACACAGCCACGCGCTGAGGAAGGAGAACACCAACCCCGTGGCAAACAGCGGAATGTCGGCCGCCGACAGCAGCGCGCGCTCTTTGTACAGGCTGTATACCCCGGCGCCAATCAACGTGGGGATGGCCAGGAAGAACGAAAAGTCCGTCGCCGCCTGGCGCGACAGGCCCAGCAGCATGCCTCCGATGATGGTCGCGCCGCTGCGGCTGGTGCCAGGAATCATGGCCAGGCACTGCACCAGGCCGACCTTGATGGCATCGAGCGGCGTCATTGCGTCTACGCTGTGGATGCGGGTGGCTGAGGGCGGCCGCCGCTCGGCCCACAGGATGATGAAGCCACCAATGATGAAGGTGCTGGCCACGACCACCGGTGTGAACAGGTGTGCCTTGATGGCCTTGCCAAACAGCAGCCCCAGCACCACGGCAGGCACGAAGGCGATGAACACGTTGAGCGCAAACCGCTGGGCCTGGCGCTCGGTGGGCAAGGCGACCAGCGTGGAGCGGATCTTGGCCCAGTACACCAGGATCACCGCAAAAATGGCGCCCGTCTGGATGGCAATGTCAAACACCTTGGCCTTGGCATCGTCAAACCCCAGCAGTGACCCGGCCAGGATCAGGTGCCCGGTGGAAGAGATGGGCAAAAACTCCGTCAACCCCTCGACGACCCCCATGATGGCGGCCTTGACCAGCAATACAACGTCCACGCGCACTCCTTGCAAATAGGTGCGGGATTATCCGCCGTGGGCTCCAGCCCCCCTGGCAAAACGCCCGCCGCGTTGCTTCTGGCGGCCCAATCCGCCCACCACTCACTCCGCGTGGCGGCATTTCACGCCCGGTGGGCTGCATTTCGTCGCAGGGCTGTGGCGCCCTGGGAAGGGCATCGGCACAGTTCGTTCCATCGAACCAGCCAGGAGCCCCGCCATGCAAATCACCCCCGTCATCGCCATCCATCTTGCAGCCGCGCTGGCGGCCGTTGCCATCGGCCCCATTGCCCTGTGGGCCCGCCAAGGGGCCACGCAGCGCCCCCGCCTGCACCGCGCGGCCGGCTACGCCTGGGTCACGCTGATGGTCGCCACCGCCGTGTCAGCCCTCTTCATTACCGGCGGCCCCGGCCCGCGCTGGGGCAGCTTCGGTCTGATTCACCTGCTGATTCCCGTCACCCTGGGCATGCTGGCCATGGCCTTTGTGTTCCTCGCCCGCCGCAACATCGTCGGCCACCGCAAGATGATGCAACGCACCTACATCGGCGCCTGTGTGGTGGCTGGTGGCTTCACGCTGCTGCCCGACCGTTTTCTGGGCCACACGGTCTGGTCCGCACTCGGACTGATCTGACTCCACCCCTCCATTCATTGTTTACAACAGGACGACCACCATGCTGCTCAACCTCCTTGTCCAACAACCCCAGATGCTGGGTCGCATCATCGAAAACACGCCCTACTGGGTCTGGGCCCTGCTGGCCGGTCTGCTCTGGCTGGGCGGCAGCCAGCTGCTGGCCCGCAACGTGAGTCTGGTGCGGGCCATGGTCATGCCGGTGGCGATGACCGGCCTGTCGGTGTACGGCATCGCCTCGGCCTTTGGCGCTGCGGGCCAGGCCCTGCTGCCGGTGGGCGCCTGGCTGGCCGCCGCCGTGCTGATTGCCAGCGTGGCGCTGTGGCTGCAACCTGCCGCGCCCCAGGGCACGCTGTACGAAAGCAAGTCACGCTGCTTCTACATTCCGGGCAGCGCCATGCCGCTGGCCTTGATCCTGGGCATCTTCCTCACCAAATACCTCGTGGGTGTGGAGCTGGCCCTGCAACCCGCCCTGGCACGCGACAGTGGCTTTGCACTGCAGATCGCTGCGCTGTATGGCGTGTTCAACGGTCTGTTTGCGGCCCGCGCGCTGCGGCTGTGGAAACTGGTGCAACGCAGCGCCCCCTTGGCCACATCACCCGCCACCGCCTGAGCCCCCCGTAACGATCCCTCAGCACAGGAGCCTCCCATGCGCCACCACACCTTCACTTCCGATCCCCTCGAACGTCTGGCACGCCGCCGTGCCGGGGCCAAAATGGGCTGGTACATCCATGCCAGCGTGTACCTGCTCGTCAACCTGCTGCTGGTCGCACTGTCGGTGGGCAGCGGGGGGCACTGGGCGGTGTTCCCGGCCCTGGGCTGGGGCATCGGCCTGGCCATCCATGGCGTGGTGGTGTTCGTTCTTGCGGGTGGCAGCGACCTGCACGAGCGCATGGTGCAGGCGGAACGCGACCGACTGGCTGCTGCGCAAAACCCCCGCTGATCGGCTGATGATGACTCCTCCCAACAAAAACACGGCCATGACAAAAACCTGGATGGCCTGGTGCCTGGCCTTGCTGGCCGCAGCCGTCATCACAGCCAGCCCCGCCCATGCAGGCGTGGGTCTCGCAGAGTTGCCAGGGCAACAGGGGGACGGGCCCGTCACGGTGTTCTATCCGGCACAAGAGGCCGACCAGCCCGTGCAGCGCGGCCCTTTTGCGCTGCAGCTGGCCTGGGAGGGCACACCCGTGGCGGGCAACGGCCGTCTGGTGGTGGTGTCGCACGGCTCTGGCGGCAGCCCCTGGGTGCACACAGACCTGGCCCGTGCACTGGTGCAGGCCGGGTTTGTGGTGGCCCTGCCCGAGCATGCCGGCGACAACTACAAAGACCACTCCACCCCCGGCCCGGAGAGCTGGAAGCGCCGCCCCGCCGAGGTCTCCCGCGCAGTAGATGCCGTCGCACAGGATGCGCGCCTGGCGCCGCTGCTGGCGCTGGACAAGGTGGGCGTGTTCGGTGGTTCGGCCGGGGGCCACACCGCCCTGGTGTTTGCCGGGGGGCAATGGTCTCCCGCCCGCTTCAAGCAGCACTGCGAGGCCCATCTGGCGGAGGATTTTTCGTCCTGCGTCGGCTTCACCACCCGCCTGCACGGCAACTGGCTGGACGGCATCAAGAAGGCCGTGGCCATCACCATCATCCGCCACCGCTTTGGCGACGAGACGCTGTATGCACACACCGACCCGCGCGTGGCGGCCACGGTGGCCGTGGTGCCGTTTGCGGCCGACTTCGACATGGACAGCCTGGCCACCCCCCGCATCGCGCTGGGGCTCATCACCGCGGGCAAGGACGTCAACCAGATTCCACGTTTTCACAGCAGCGCCGTGCTGGCCGCGTGCCAGGACCGCTGCACCCACCTTGCCGACCTGCAGGACGGCAGCCACGGCATCATGCTGTCGCCCATGCCGCCCCTGGACCGCATGAACGACCTGACCCGTGAGCTGCTGGGCGACCCGCCCGGCTTTGACCGCAGCGTGCTGCCGCGGGTGGATGCAAGCACCGTGGCGTTCTTTGCCACGCATCTGCAGCCGCTGAAACCGGCGACGCCATCGCAACGACCCTGACCACGCCCATGCTGGCGCGTTGCTGCGCCCATTGAGCCGCCTAGAATGCAAAGCTCCATGCCAATGACACCCGAAGACCTCGACCAACTCGCCCGCCGCCGCGCCAACGCCAAGCTGGGCTGGTACCTGCATGCGATGGCCTTCGTGCTGGTCAACGCCCTCATCTTTGCCATGTCGCGCTATGCGTTTGGCACACGCCCGTGGTCGGTGTACCCGCTGCTGGGCTGGGGGCTGGGGCTGGTGCTGCATGGGGTGTCGGTGTTTTTGCTGGGCTCTGGCAGCGGCCTGCGCGAGCGCATGGTGCAGCGCGAGCGCGAGGCCCTGCAGCGCCGCCAAGACCGGCCATGAAGCTGCGCCACGAGTTCAACGGGGTCAGCAAGCTGCGGCACTACCTGCAGGTGGTGGCCTTCACACTGGTCGTGGCCACCATCCAGTGCACGTTCATGCCCGACAAGCCCTATGGGCCGCCCGTGGTGTATTCGGTGCTGATCGGCACCTTCACCTGGGCCATCATCGACCTGGGGCGAGAGTTGATACCCTCCGCCGCCGAAACGGGCTGGCCACACGGCTGGCAGGGCATTGCGCTGGTCCTGGTGGGCATTGTCGTGGGTTACCTAGCGGGCACCTTGCTGGCCGACGCGCTGTGCGTGCACTACTTTCACTTCTACCCGCCGGGGGCGTTGATCTCCGGAGCAGACCAGCGCACGTCCATCCTCATCACGGCCATTGCGGGGCTGGTGGGCACGTTCTACTTCTACGCCGTCAACAAGTCGGCCTACCTGGAGAGCAAGATGGCCGAGGCGCGCATGCACGCCAGCGAATCGCGCCTGAAGCTGCTGGAGACCCAGCTGGAACCCCACATGCTGTTCAACACCCTGGCCAACCTGCGCGTGCTCATCGGCACCGACCCGGCCCGGGCGCAGCACATGCTGGACCGCATGATTGCCTACCTGCGCGCCACGCTCAGCGCATCGCGCAGCACCCAGCACCCGCTG
Organism: Acidovorax sp. 22279; assembly: GCF_052045435.1. Taxonomy (NCBI): domain Bacteria; kingdom Pseudomonadati; phylum Pseudomonadota; class Betaproteobacteria; order Burkholderiales; family Comamonadaceae; genus Acidovorax; species Acidovorax sp. 22279. The sequence goes on along the minus strand of NZ_JBQEOV010000028.1, from coordinate 6,258 downwards.
GCGCTGGAGTTTGAGCGCCTGCGCGACTATCTGGAGCTGATGGCCGTGCGCATGGGCCCACGCATGGCCTACACACTGGACCTGCCCGACACGCTGCGCGACGTGCCCGTGCCACCGCTGCTGCTGCAGCCGCTGGTGGAAAACGCCATCCGCCACGGGCTGGAGCCCCAGGTGGAAGGCGGCCACATCACCGTACGTGCAAGCACCCAGGCAAGCCCCCAAGGCCTGTTGCTGGTCATCGAGGTACAAGACACCGGGGCGGGCATTCCCGCCACCCTGCCCGTGCCAGGCCCCGGCCAGAGCTTTGGCCTGGCCCAGGTGCGCGAGCGCTTGGCCACGCTGCACGGCGCTGCAGGCGCTCTTGAATTAATAGCAATAGAGCCAAATGGCACTAGCGCTACCGTCACTTTTCCCTTGAAATCTGCCGCCGCACCATGACAGAGCGAGCCCCGCGTGCCCTGATTGCCGAAGACGAACCGCTGCTGGCCGCTGCCCTGCAGCAGGACCTGGCCCGCGCATGGCCACAGCTGCAAGTGGTGGCCCTGGTGGGCGACGGCCGCTCGGCGGTGCGGCAGGCGCTGGACTTGCGGCCCGACGTGCTGTTCTTCGACATCCGCATGCCCGGCCAGAGCGGCATCGAGGCTGCCGCCGAACTGGCCGACGCATGGCCGGATGACCTGCCCTTTCCGGCGCTGGTGTTTGCCACGGCCTACGACCAGTACGCCGTGCAGGCGTTTGAAGCGCAGGCGGTGGACTACCTGCTCAAACCCATCCAGGCCGACCGGCTGGCGCGCACCGTGGCCAAGGTGCAGGGCCTGCTGGCCCAGCGTGTCTCAGCCGTTGCAGCAACCGGTGCACCACCCGCTGCACCTTCGGCGGCGTTGCCCTCACCCGAACTCGAAGCCACCATGGCCCAGCTGCGCGCGCTGCTGGGCGCTCCCGGCGTGGGCACTGCACCCGCCGCCGCGCCTGCCACCGCCGCAACGCGGCTGAGCGTGATCCAGGCCAGCCATGGCACGCAGATCCACATGGTGCCGGTGGCGGACGTTGTGTACTTCGAGGCGGCCGACAAGTACGTGCGCGTGCTCACGGCCGAGCGTGAATACCTGATCCGCACCGCGCTCAAGGAGCTGATCGAGCAGCTCGACCCGCAGGAGTTCTGGCAGGTGCACCGCAGCACCCTGGTGCGCGCCACGGCCATTGCCACCGTCACGCGCGACGAGGCGGGCAAGCAGCACATCAGCCTGCGCGGGCGGCCCGAGCGGCTGCCGGTGAGCCGCCTCTACGCGCACCTATTCAAGGCGATGTAGCTGCGCCCGCAGTTCAGGCGGGCTTCAAGCGGGCGGCAGCGCCTCCCAGCGCCCAGCCACATTCTTCAGCAGCGCATTCACTGCCGTCAGGCGGCGGCTCTTCACGTCGATCAGGCTGCGCTGTGACGACAGCACGGTGGTCTGGGCCGCCAGCACATTCAGGTAACCCACGGTGCCCGCACGGTACTGGTTCTCCACCACGTCCAGCGCACGCTGCGCAGCGGCGGTGGCCTCGCGCTGCAGCTGCTCCTCCTGCGCCAGCGCAGCGGCGGCCGTGAGGTTGTCCTCCACCTCCTGCAGCGCGGTCAGCACCGTCTGGCGGTAGGCGGCCGTGACCTGCGCGTGGTCGGCGCGGGCCGTCTCTACGGCGGCACTGCGCGCGCCGCCATCAAAAATCGACGCCGCCAGCGCAGGCCCCAGCGACCAGAACAGGTTGGGCGCGCTGAACAGGTCGGCCAGGGGCGATCCCCGGAAGCCCCCCGCTGCCGACAGCGTGAGCGTGGGGAAATACGCCGCACGCGCCACGCCGATCTGCGCGTTGGCCGCCGCCACGCGGCGTTCTGCAGCGGCAATATCGGGGCGGCGCTGCAGCAGGTCGGACGGCAAGGACTGGGGCACGTCAGCCGGTGCAGGCAGCGCGGCGGTGGGCTCCAGCGCAAAGGCGGCAGGCGCCTGCCCCAGCAGCGCCGCCAGCGCGTGCTCCAGCTGGCTGCGCGTGGTTTGGGCCTCCAGCAGCTGCACCTGGGTGGACTTGTACTGCGCCTCCGCCTGCGCCACATCGGCGCTGGACGCCACACCGGCCGCCTGGCGGTTGCGCGTCAGCTCCCAGCTGCGGTCGTAGGCCTTGAGCGTCTCGCCCAGCAGCGCAGCCTGGGCCTCGGCCGCGCGCAGCGAAAAATAGGTCTGCACCACGGCAGCCTGCAGCGACAGGCGCGCAGCGGCCAGGTCGTCGGCGCTGGCCTGGGCGCTGGCCTGCGCCGCACTCACCCCGGCAGAGATGCGGCCCCACAGGTCCAGCTCCCAGCTGGCAGACAGGCCCAGCGAATGGCTGGTGCTGATGCGCGCGGTGCTGCTGCCATCCGCCTGGTTGCTCAGCTGCGTGCCGCTGCGCGCGCGGCTGCTGCTGGCATTGGCCCCCACGGTGGGCAAGGCCGCAGCGCCACTGCTGGTCACAGCCGCCTGGGCCGCACGCAGGCGGGCAGCGCTCTGCGCCAGGGTGGGGCTGTTGGCCTCGGCCTGCTGCTGCAGGCGGTCCAGCACAGCGTCGCCGTACACGGTCCACCAGGTCTCGGGCAAGGCGGTGGAGGCCTGTGGCTGCGCGGGCTTCCAGATGCCCTGGGCCTGGGCGGCGGCCTGCTCTTTGTAAGCGGCAGGAATGTCCATGGTGGGCCGCTCGTACGGCGGCGTCTGCGCGCAGCCCGCCAGCCACAGGCCGCTGGCCACGAGCGCAGGCCAGGCGACCCGACGTGAAAAAGTGAAAGAAGTCATCCGTCGTTTCCTTGCAATACCACCGGGGCCGCAGGCGCGGCGCCCGCTGGCTTGCGGCGCCGCCCCACCGCGCGCAGCACGCGCGCACGCAGCCGGTCGAGCGCCACATACACCACCGGCGTGGTGTAGAGCGTGAGCCACTGGCTTACCAGCAGGCCGCCCACAATCGCAATGCCCAGCGGCTGGCGCAGCTCGGCACCATCGCCCCGCCCCAGGGCCAGCGGCAAGGCCCCAAAGATGGCGGCCACAGTGGTCATCAAAATGGGGCGCAACCGCAGGTTGCATGCGCGGTAGATGGCCTGCGCGGCCGTGACGGGCGCCCGGCCCGGCTCGCCCTGCTGGCGTTGCCGCGTGAGGGCAAAGTCAATCATCATGATCGCGTTCTTCTTCACGATGCCGATCAGCAGGATCACGCCAATGAGTGCGATGAGCGAGAACTCGGTCTTGAACAGCATGAGCGCCAGCAACGCGCCCACACCCGCAGACGGCAGCGTGGACAGGATGGTGATGGGGTGCACCAGGCTCTCGTACAACATGCCCAGCACCAGGTAGATGGTGATGATGGCTGCCAGGATCAGCAACGGCTGACCCGCCAGCGCGTCCTGGAACGCCCCCGCCGTGCCGCTGAACGAGCCACGCACCGACACCGGCACGCCCAGCTCGGCCACCGCGTTGTTCACCGCCTCGGTGGCCTGCGACAGCGACACCCCCGGCGCCAGGCTGAAGCTGATGCTGCTGGCGGGTGTACCCCGGTCGTGGTTGACCGACAGCGGTGTGTTGGTGGTGGTGATGCGCGCAAACGCCGTGAGCGGAATCTGCTGCCCCTGGCTGTTGACGAAAAAGAAGCCGCGCAGCGTCTCGGGGTTCTGCAGGTAGCGCGGCGCGGCCTCCATGACCACGCGGTACTGGTTGAGCGGGTTGTAGATCACGCCCACCTGGCGCTGGCCGAAGGCGTTGTTGAGTGTGGCGTCGATCTGCGCCATGGTCAGGCCCATCCGGGTCACGGCATCGCGGTCGATGACCAGCGAGGTCTGCAGGCCAAAGTCCTGCACGTCGCTGTTCACGTCCTCCAGCTCGGGCAGCTGGCTCAGCACCTGGCGGATGCGTGGCTCCCAGGTGCGCAGGTCGCCAATGTCGTCGGCCTGCAGGGTGTAGTCGAACGAGGCACCGCTCTGCCGCCCGCCAATGCGGATGTCGCGCTGCGGCACCATGAACAGGCGCGCGCCCGGCTCGTTCTTGAGTTGCTCGCGCAGCCGGGTTATCACGGCCTCCGAACTCTCCTGCCCGGGCCCACGCTTGAGGGTCATGAACATCTGCGCCGCATTGCGCTGCCAGCCCCCCGTGAAGCCGGTCACATGCTCCACGGCCGGGTCGGCCTGCACGATGGACAGGAAACGCTGAAGCCGCTGCTCCATGGCCTGGTAGGACGTGGCCTGGTCGGCCCGGATGAAGCCCGAGATGCGTCCGGTGTCCTGCTCGGGCATGAAGCCCTTGTCGATGGCGGTGTAGAGGTACACGTTGAGCCCCACCACACACACCAGCGCCAGCAGGGCCACGGGCTGGTGGCGCAGGCACCAGGCCAGGCTGCGGCGGTACAGGCGCATGCCCCGCACCTGCATACGATCCACCCAGCGACCGATCCGATGGCTGAAGGCCGCAGCCCAGCCCCTGCGCCGCGCCGTTGCCGGGCTGTGGGGCTTGAGCAGCGCGGCACACATCATGGGCGTGGTGGTGAGCGACACCACCATCGACACCAGGATAGCCGAGGACATGACGATGGCGAACTCACGGAAAAACCGCCCCACAATGCCACCCATGAACAGGATGGGCACGAACACCGCAATCAGCGAAATGCTCATCGACACCACGGTGAATCCGATCTCACGCGCCCCGTCCAGCGACGCCCGCAGCGCGGTCTTGCCCCGCTCCATGTGGCGCATGATGTTCTCCAGCACCACGATGGCATCGTCCACCACAAAGCCCGTGGCCACCGTGAGCGCCATCAGCGAGAGGTTGTCGAGCGTGTAGCCCGCCAGGTACATCACGCCAAACGTGCCTGCCAGCGACACCGGCACCGCCACGCTGGGGATCAGCGTGGCACGCCCGTTGCGCAGGAACAAGAACACCACCAGCACCACCAGCGCCACGGCAATCAGCAGCGCGCGCTCCACCTCCTTGACCGAAGCCCGCAGCGTGGGTGTGCGGTCGGACACCACCTCGATGTCGATGGCCGCCGGGATGGACGCCTGCAGCGCGGGCAGCAGCGAGCGCACGCGCTCTACGGCTTCAAGGATGTTGGCGCCGGGCTGCTTGTACACCTGCAGCAGCACCGCCGGCTTGCCATTGGCCACGCCGAAGTTGCGCACGTCCTGCACCGAGTCCACCACCTCGGCCACGTCCTGCAGGCGCACGGCCTGCCCGTTCTTCCAGCGCAGCACCAGGGGCGCGTAGTCGGCCGCCACACGGGCCTGATCGTTGGTGGCCACTTGCCAGTAGTGGTCTTCCCGCTCCACCGCGCCCAGCGGGCGGTTGGCGTTGGTGCTGACGATGGCGCTGCGCACCTGTTCCAGCGAAATGCCGTTGGATGCGAGCCGCACCGGGTCCAACTCCACCCGCACGGCGGGCAGCGCGCCCCCGCTCACCGTGGCCTGGCCCACGCCCTCGACCTGCGAGAGCTTTTGCGCCAGCACGGTAGAGGCCGCGTCGTACATCTGCCCGCGTGTGAGCAGGTCCGACGTGAGCGCCAGGATCATGATGGGCGAGTCGGCCGGGTTGACCTTGCGGTAGGTCGGGTTGCTGGGCATGCCCGTGGGCAGCAGCGTGCGTGCGGCGTTGATGGCGGCCTGCACATCGCGCGCGGCGCTGTCCACGTTGCGGTCCAGGTCGAACTGCAGCGTGATGGAAGTGCTGCCCAGGATGGAGCGCGAGGTGATCTCGGTGACACCCGCAATCGCGCCCAGCGAGCGCTCCAGCGGCGTGGCGACGGTGGCGGCCATGGTGTCGGGGCTGGCACCGGGCAGGCTGGCGCTGACCGAGATGGTGGGGTAGTCCACCTGCGGCAGCGGGGCCACGGGCAGCAGAAAGAACGACACCGCACCCGCCAGGGCCAGGCCCAGGGTGAGGAGCATGGTGCCGATGGGGCGGTGGATGAAGGGGGTGGAGAGGCTCATGGGTGGGCTCTCCGGGTGGTTTTTGGATGTTTTTGGCTTGATGCGCTAGTGGAATATGCGCTGGCAGCTATTGATTTTGTAGCGTTTTGTTGCGTGCGCTGACTGAGCCGCGTGCCTTTGTTGAGGGCGGAGGCCGGGAGTCGCCCGGCATGCGAGTTCCTTTCTTTCGCGTCGCCGAAAGAAAGGAACCAAAGAAAGGGCGACCCCACTGTCTGCGTCCCCGCCGCTGCGCGCCGGGGCAACCTGCGGTGCTCGGGTTTGGCGGGGTCTCGCTCAACTCGCGCCGCTGC
>NZ_JBQEOV010000027.1:0-33092 GCF_052045435.1 Acidovorax sp. 22279 | reverse complement strand
CGCGCTGCCCAAGCGCCGCCGAGCGCAGCAATGGCCCGAGTGGATGTCCGACTGTTTGGATGTTCGGCTGTCCAACCCCCTGCTGGCTGCGCCTGCGGCGGAGCGGTTGCGGGGTGAGCATCGGCGTCGAAGCGCCCATGCTTCGTGAACTGACTCGCCGTGGATGTCTGAACGAAGCTGCATCGCAGCGCAGTGAGTTCCACGGCGCACCCCGCAACCGACATGCCGCAGGTTTGCCCCGTAGCGAAGCGCAGGGGTCGCAGACTGGGGGTCGCCTTTCTTTTGGGTACTTTTCTTTGGCGAAGCAAAGAAAAGTACCTCGCCCGCCGGGGCGACAACCCGGCTCCCGGGCTCAAACCAAGCACGCCATTTATAAACAGCAACGCTTCAGGCATTCACAACCTCGGAACGCCCACGCCACCGCTGCGCCCACCCCTCAAACGTGAGGTAAATCACCGGGGTCGTAAACAGCGTGAGCAACTGACTCAGGATCAACCCGCCCACCATCGTCACCCCCAGCGGATGCCGCAACTCGCTGCCCACCCCAGTCCCCAACATCATCGGCAACGCACCCAGCAAGGCCGCCAACGTCGTCATCAAGATGGGCCGGAACCGCAGCAGACACGCCTGATAAATCGCATCGCGCGCACTCAGGCCTTCGTCCCGCTGCGCCTCCAGCGCAAAGTCGATCATCATGATTGCGTTCTTCTTCACGATGCCGATCAGCAGCACGATGCCGATGATGGCAATGATGTCCAGGTCCAGCCGCGCCGCCATCAACGCCAGCAACGCCCCTACCCCAGCGGAGGGCAGCGTGGACAAAATCGTGACCGGGTGCACCGTGCTCTCATACAGCACGCCCAGCACAATGTACATGGTGACCACCGCCGCCAGAATCAGCAGCAGCGTGTTCGACAGCGACGCCTGGAACGCCAGCGCCGCCCCCTGAAAGCTCGTCTCCACCGACAGCGGCAACTGCCCCTCGGCCTGCACGGCGGCCTTCTCGCGCTCGATGGCCGCCACCGCGTTGCCCAGCGACACCCCCGGCGCGGTATTGAACGAAATGGTGGCGGCGGGCAACTGGCCCACGTGGTTGACCACCAGCGGCATGTTGCGCTCCTCGATGCGCGCCACCGATGACAGTGGCACCGGCGCACCAGCGCTCGACGGCACATAGATGCTCTGCAACGCCTCGGGCCCCACCTTGAACTGTGGCGCCACCTCCAGCACCACGCGGTACTGGTTGGACTGCGTGAAGATGGTCGAGATCAGCCGCTGGCCAAAGGCGTTGTACAGCGCCGCGTCAATGCCCGCCACCGTCACACCCAGCCGGCTGGCCTGGGCGCGGTCGATCTGCACATAGGCCTGGCGGCCCTGGTCCTGCAGGTCGCTGGCCACATCCGTCAGCTCGGGCAAGGCGCGCAGGCGGCGCAGCAGCTCGGTGGTGCTGGTGGTCAGCTGCTGCATGTCGGGCGATGACAGCAGCCACTGGTACTGCGTGCGCGCCACCCGGTCTTCAATGGTCAGGTCCTGCACGGGCTGAATGAACAGGCGGATGCCCGGCAGGTTCTGCACGCGCTCGGCCAGGCGCTGCTGCACCACACCGGCCTTGTCGCGCTGTGCATGCGGCTGCAGGTCGATCAGCAGGCGGCCGGTGTTGAGCGTGGTGTTGGCGCCATCGACACCGATGAACGACGAGACGCTGCGCACGGCGGGGTCTTGCAGCAGCCGTTCGGCCACGGCCTGCTGGCGCTCGGCCATGCCGGCAAACGAGATCGACTGGTCGGCCTCGGTAGTGGCCTGCAGCGTGCCAGTGTCCTGCACCGGAAAGAAGCCCTTGGGGATGAACAGATACAGCACCACGGTGAGCGCCAAGGTGGCCGCAAACACCAGCCAGGTGGTGCCCCGGTGGTTCAGCACCCAGCCCAGCATGCGGCCATAGCCTGCGATGGTGCGATCAAAAAAATGTCCCGTGGCGCGGTAAAGGCGGCCGTGACTCTCCTCGGGCGTGTGGCGCAGCAGGCGCGCGCACAGCATCGGCGTGAGCGTGAGCGACACCACAGCCGAGATCAGGATGGACACGGCCAGCGTGATCGCGAACTCGTGGAACAGCCGGCCCACCACATCGCCCATGAACAGCAGCGGGATCAGCACGGCGATCAGCGAGATGGTGAGCGAGATGATGGTGAAGCCGATCTGCCGCGAGCCCTTGAGCGCAGCCGCGAGGGGTGCCTCGCCCTCTTCCACATAGCGGGCAATGTTCTCGATCATCACGATGGCATCGTCCACCACAAAGCCGGTGGAGATGGTCAGTGCCATCAGCGTGAGGTTGTTGATGGAGAACCCCGCGAGGTACATCACCCCACAGGTGCCGATGAGCGACAGCGGCACGGCCACGCTCGGGATCAGCGTGGCCGAGGGGCTGCGCAGGAAGACAAAGATCACCGCCACCACCAGCAGCACGGCCAGGCCCAGCTCCACCTGCATGTCGCGCACCGAGGCGCGCACCGTCACCGTGCGGTCCGTCAGCACCTGCACATCCAGCGACGCGGGCAAGGTGCTTTGCAGCTGCGGCAGCAGGGCCTTGATGCGGTCCACCGTGTCGATCACGTTGGCGCCGGGCTGGCGGCGGATGTTGAGGATCACGCCGGGCTTGGCCCCGGTGTCTGCCGTGCCCGCCCAGGCGGCGAGGCGGGTGTTCTCGGCATCGTCCACCGTTTCGGCCACGTCCTTCAGGCGCACGGGGGCGCCATTCTTGAAGGCAATGATGAGGTCACGGTATTCGGCAGCCGACTGCAGCTGGTCGTTGGCATCGATGGTGGAGGCACGGGCCGGGCCGTCAAAGCCGCCCTTCGCCTGCTTGACGTTGGCGGCTGCGATGGAGGTGCGCACATCCTCCAGCGTGAGGCCCAGCTGCGCCAATGCCGTGGGGTTGGCCTGGATGCGCACAGCCGGGCGGCGACCGCCCGCAATCGCCACCAGGCCCACGCCCTGCACCTGCGAGAGCTTGGGTGCCAGGCGGTTTTCCACCAGGTCGTTCACGCGGATCACAGGCAGCGAGGGCGAGGTGATGGCCAGCGTGAGGATGGGCGCATCGGCCGGGTTGACCTTGCTGTACAGCGGCGGCATGGGCAGGTCGCTGGGCAGCAGGTTGCTGCCCGCGTTGATGGCTGCCTGCACCTGTTGCTCGGCCACGTCCAGCGCCATGTCGAGCGCAAAACGCAGCGTGATCACCGAAGCCCCGCCCGAGCTGGTGGACGACATTTGCGACAGCCCCGGCATCTGGCCGAACTGCCGCTCCAGCGGGGCCGTGACGTTGGAGGTCATCACATCGGGGCTCGCGCCCGGGTACAGCGTGGTGACCTGGATGGTGGGGTAGTCCACCTCGGGCAGGGCCGAGGTGGGCAGCAGCCGGTAGGCCATCAGCCCCGCGATCAGGATCGCCACCATCAGCAGCGCGGTGGCGATGGGGCGCAGGATGAAAAGGCGCGACAGGTTCATGGCGGCGGGTGCGCTGGCAAGACAGGCAGGGGAGAAACCGGGGTGCCGCTGCGCTCAGCGCGCCGGGCTGGCTGCGCCACCCTGGGACGGCGGCTGCTGTTGCAGCCGCTCGCGGATGTAGGCACGGCGCTCCTCCTGCGGCATTGCCATCACGCGGGCGCGCTCGTCGGCGGGCATCTGGTCCAGCAGTGCCTTCACCTGCGGAGGGATGCCCCGCGGGGGTTCAGAGCTACGGTCTGCAGGCGCTGCGGGGGCTGCATGCGGTGCAGGCGGTGCAGCGCCTGGGGATGCTTGTGGTGCAGCTGCTATGGGTGGTGCTTCGCTGCGCTGCTGTTGTGGCGCTGCAGAGGCCTGCGGGGCAGACGCCGGGGCAGCGGCGGGAGCACCCACACCCGACGCCGAAGAGGCTGCAGCAGACGCCGCCGACGCTGGAGCCGCTGCGCCGCTCGCGCCCATCTGCGCTCGCCGCTCTCGCAAGAAGGCGCGACGCTCTTCGGGGCTCATCTTCTGCAGCTTTTCACGCACATCGGGGGGCAGGGATGCCATGAAGGCGCGGCGCTGCGCGGCCTGGTCCTGGGCTGCCTGGTCGGCGCGGGTGACGGCACCGGCATCGATGACGGCGACCTTGGCGCCTTCCCGCAGGCGGTCGATGCCGTCCGTGACCACCTGCTCGCCCTCGCGCAGCTCGCCTTCGACACTCACACGGTCGCCATCGGTCACGCCCACGCGGATGCGGCGCTGGGTCACGGTGCTGTCTTCCTGCACCAGGTAGACATAGTTGTTCTGCACGGCCGTGGCCGGTACGGTCAGCACGCCCTGGAGCAGGTTGACCTGCAGGCGCACGTTGACGAACTGGTTGGGGTACAGGGCGCCGTCTTCATTCGCAAAAGCGGCCTTCACCTTGATGGTGCCGGTGGCGCTGTCGATGGCGTTGTCCAGCGCCACCACACGGCCCTTGGCCAGCTGGCGGCGGCTGTCGCGGTCCCACAGCTCCACGCTCAGCTCTTCGCCTGCGGCCATGCGGCGACGCATCTGCGGCAGGTGCGCCTCGGGCACGGAGAACGCTGCATCGATGGGCCGCACCTGGTTGATGGTGACGATGCCGTTCGCGTCGCTCGGCCCCACCACGTTGCCCCGGTCCGCCTGGCGCAAGCCCAGCCGGCCGGCAAATGGTGCGGTGACCTGGGTGTAGCTCAGTTGCAGGCGCGCGGCATCCACCTGCGCCTGGTCCGAGGCCACGGTGCCTTCCAGCTGCCGCACCAGTGCGGCCTGGGTGTCCACCTGCTGGCTGGCGATGGAGTCGCGTGCCAGCAGGTCCTGATAACGCTTGAGGTCGAGCTGCGCATTCTTGAGCAGCGCCTGGTCACGCTGCAGCGTGCCCTGTGCCTGCGACAGCGCCGCCTGGTAGCTGCGCGCATCGATCTCGGCCAGCACCTGGCCTGCACGCACCTCGTCACCTTCCTTGAAGCGCACCGACGTCAGCTCGCCGCCGACCTTGGCGCGCACCACGGCGGTGGCGCGGGCGCTCATGGTGCCGATGGCGCTCACCACCACCCGCACATCTCCCCGCTGCACGGTACCTACCGACACGGGCTGTACGTTGCCGCCGCCAAAGCGCCCGGGCCCACTGCCCGGCTTGCGCGCCGCGTTGGGCCCCGTGGCGGCACCGCCAGCGCTGGCAGCGGCCGCTGCATCCTGGCGCTGTTTCCACCACCAGGCACCACCTCCCACCGCAGCCAGCGCCACGGAGGCCAGTAACAACGCGGAGATCCAGCGCAGCTTGCCGGACTGCAATCTTGCGGGCCTCTGTGGACGGGTCAACGAACGGTTCAGGGGCATGGTGGGGCGCAACGAGGAATGAGCGAACGGGTATGGTAGCCAGCGCACCCCCCGGGGCTGCCGCCCGGCGGGTACCCTTTACCGGGGATTTACGCGCGCTTTGGGCGGGGTTTACCGATGTATCGGCTCAGCCCCGCCAGGGGGCAGCAATCAGCGGTTGGTGGCCAGCAGAAGGCCGCCAGCACCCATGAAGAAACCGCCGGTGGCCTTGTTCAGGCGGGCCACACCGCGCGAGGTGCGGATGAAGCGGCGGATCTGGCGCCCGAAGCTGGCGTAAACGGCCGTCGAGACGAATTCGCTGCCCAGATAGATGGAGCCCAGCACCAGAAACTGGCGCGCTGCAGGCTGCGCGGGGTCGATGAACTGCGGAAAGATCGCCGCGAACAGGATGATCGCCTTGGGGTTAGTGATGCCCAGCAAAAACTCCTGCGCAATGAGAGCACGCAGATGGAACTGGGCCGGTTGACCCGATGCCTGGCCACTGCCAGGTGCATCCTCCAGCGCCAGGCCGCTGAACTCGCGGCTGTGCCAGGCTTTCCAGCCCAGCGAGAACAGGTAGGCAGCACCCACCCACTTCACCGCCGTGAACGCCGCTTCGGACGCCAGCAGCATCGCCCCCAGCCCCACCGCAGACACCGTCAGAAAGATCGCGAACGCCGCTGCCCGGCCCACCGTGGCGATCATCGCGGGGCCCACGCCTGCGCGGATGCCGTTGTTGAGGCCACAGAAGTTGTTGGGCCCCGGGGTGAGCGAGATGGCGATGGCAACCGGAACAAATAGCAGCGCATCCATGGGACAGTCCTTGCAGGGTGAGGCGTGTGTGAGGGGAAACGGTCAGCACCGCAGTCTACGGCAGACCCTGCCTACACGGCCGACCCCAGGGCACATGCCCCCAAGGCGCCCTCTACCACCTCACAACGCCTTAGAACAGGTTCTTACAGATCCAGCACCGAGCCCCAGGGCACATCGGGCAGGGCTTCGTAATGCGCCACCACGGTCAGGCGGTCTGGTCTGGCCGCTTGGGATGCCAGGGCCTGCGCCAGGTAGCGGATGGAGGGCTTGTCCAGCCCGCCCACAGGCTCGTCGATCAAGGTCAGCGGTGCATTCGAGGCCAAGGCCCCTGCCATGAGCACCTTGCGCTTGCTGCCGGTGGACAGGGCGTAGAAAGGCTTGTCCAGATGCTCGTGCAGGCTGAACCCGTCGATGTGCTCCACCAAGGCTGCCATATCCGATTGGGGGTAGCGTGCGGGCAGGCTGTCGAGCCAACCCCTGGCAGTAAGCGGGTCCCACTCGCTGGATCGCGGGTCCGCCCAGAAGACCCGTGGTGCCGAGGCCTTGGCGGCCTGGTTCAGGTCCACCCCTTGCAACGTGATGCTGCCAGCCTGCGCCGTCAGCTCGCCAGCCAGCAGACGCAGCAACGTGGTCTTGCCGGTGCTTTCATCACCCCGCACCAGAGCCAGGCCCGGGGGCCAGGCCAGCGACAGGTTGTCCAGCACAGCACACTCCGGGTACGCAAACCGCAACCCCTTCACCCACAAAAACACGCTCTCAGCCACCCTGTCTCCTCGATGCGGAAAGCGAACATTTTAGGAAGCCGCAGCACGCCGGGCCCACCACAAGCCTCCCACCTGGTTCACCACCAGCCCGCAGAGCACTGCGGCTGCGCCCAACCACTGCACAGGCGCCGGGGTTTCACCCAGAAAGGCATACGCCGCCCACAGCCCCACCACCGGCACCAGCAGCGAAAACGGCGTGACCCGCCCCGCTGCATGGCGTTGCAACAGCTGCGTCCACAGCGTGTAGGCCAGCAGCGTGGCCAAGAAGGCCAGGTAGGCCACGGCCAGCAAGCCGGTGCCATTCAAAGACTGCAGCTGTGCCCACACGGCGGTGGAGCCCTCGCTCCAGAACGCCAGCGCAAAGAACGGCCCAATGGGCACCACACTGCTCCACACGATGAACGGAAACGGCGCATACGCCCCGGCCTGTGCTGCGCGGCGCGCCACCAGATTGGACACCGCCCACATGAATGCGGCGCCGAGGGTGAGCACAAACCCCGCCAGCGTCATCTGGCCCGGCCCCTCGCCATGCGCGAGGCCGATGGTCATCAAGCCGCCGAACGCCAGCAACAAGCCCCCCCACTGCCAGGGCTTGGCACGCTCACCCAGCAACGGCGCGGCCAGCAGCAAAGTGAAGAACGCCTGGGTCTGCATCACCACCGACGCCATGCCCGCCGTCATGCCCAGCTGCAGCCCCAGAAACAGAAAGCCGAACTGCCCCAGCCCCTGCGCCATCCCGTAGCCCACCACAAAGCGCCAGGGCAAGGCCGGACGCGGTACGAACAACAAAAAGGGCAGCGATGCCGCCGTAAAGCGCAGCGCGCCCAGCAACATGGGACTCAGGCCCTGCAGGCCGAGCTTCATCACCACAAAGTTCAGCCCCCAGATGACCACCACCGCCAGGGCACGCAACAGGTCGCCACGGCTCAAGGCCGCGGGCGTACTCATGCGGCCGCCACGGACACGCCCGCAGCTACGGGGCGGCCCTGCAGCGCCCGGGCAGCGACGAAGGCGTCAAACGCCTGGGCGCTGGTCTTGCCCGGCACATAGCCCAGCACTTCCTTGAGCGCGGTATTCAACAGCACGGGCCGGTAGCGCAGAAAGTCGAGCTGTTCGGGGCCGTAGCGGCTCACGCCGAGCGCGGAGCCCACGGCCAGCGCGGTGCGCAGCAGCCCGGCGGGCAGCTCCAGCACGGGCTTGCCCAAGCGCTGGGCGATCTCGCGCAAGGGCAAGGCACCGTCGCCCGCCAGGTTGAAACAGCCAGCCCGCTGCGTGCGCAGCGCATGCAGGATGGCACCAGTCACGTCTTCGTCCCAGATGAACACAAACGGGCTCTCGCTACCCCGGATGGCGAGCAGGCGCGGCTTTTCGAACAAGGCGGTGATCTGGTTGTCCACCCGCTCTCCCAGGATGGTGCCGATGCGCAGCACCGTCTGCGCCAGCGACGGGTGCTGCGTGCGGTATTGCGCCAGCATCTCTTCCACCAGCCGCTTGTGGTGCGAATAGGCAAAGACCTCGTTGCCCCGCAGCGCATCCGTCTCGCGCAGCCATGCGGGGTTGTCGGCGTGGTAGCCGTAGGCCGCGCCGCTGGAGCTGACCACCACCTGCGCCACGCCCTGGGCCACGCAGGCCTCCAGCACGTTCTGGCTGCCCAGCACATCCACCGAATATTCGAACTCGCGGCTGGAGCCCTTGCCTGGCGTGACGATGGACGCCAGGTGCACCACGCTGTCGATGGCGTAGGCCGCCAGCGTCTGCGCCAACGTGGGGTCGCGCACATCCAGGACCACGTAGGCGACCCCGGGCAGGCGGCGCTCGGCGGGCACCTCGCGCACATCGGCCGCCACGATGGCGCCGGCACCTTCGCGCACCAGCGCGGCCACCACGCCCCGGCCCAGAAAGCCGTCGGCCCCGGTGACGAGAATGCGGCGGGTGAGAAGTGGTAATGCCGTCATGCCCCGGGCTCCCGGGCCACCACCACGGGCGGCACCACGGCCGGCCTGCGCCCCCACCACCCCGCCAGCACCAAGCCTGCAATGATGTCCCAGAAGCCCCACACCCCCGCCACCACGGCCATACCGCCTAGCCCGCCAAAGAAGCTGAAGATCAGCACGAGGCCCAGGCCTGCATTGCGGATACCTACCTCGATGCTCACCGCGCGCCGGTCGTAGTCCGGCAAGCCGCTGAGCCTCGCGCAGGCGTAGCCGGTGCCGAAGGCGAGCGCATCGTGCAACGCTACGGCCAGCAGCACCAGGCCCACGTAGTCCAGAAAGTAACGCCAGTTGCCCGCGACCGCGCCCACGATGAAACCGATGAGACACAGAAAGCTGAGGATGCGCACGGGCTTGTTCACGCGCTGTGTGAAGCGCGGCAGCTTTTCTGCGCACAGGATGCCCAGCACAAAGGGCAGCCCGATGATCACCACGATGTGACCCGCCATCTCCAGCGGGTCAAGCGCAATGCTGCGCAGCAGCGGCGCCGCCGTGGGGTGCATGCCGCCCCAGAACGCGAAGTTGAGCGGCATGATCACGATGGCCAGCGCGTTGGAGATGGCCGTCATCGACACCGACAGCGCCACATTGCCTCCTGCGCGGTGCGTGAGGATGTTGCTCACATTGCCGGGCGGGCAGCAGGCGACCAGAATCATGCCCAGCGCGATGCTGGGCCCGGGCTTGAGCAGCAGCGTGAGCACAAAGGTCACCGCAGGCAGCACGATGAATTGCGCGGCAATGCCCACCGCCATGGCACCGGGCATGCGCAGCACGCGCTTGAAGTCCGCCACGCGCGTGTCCAGCGCAATGCCGAACATGAGAAAACCCAGCACCACATTGAGCACCACCAGCGACGCGGGGTTGAAGTTGAGGCGTATTTCGTCCACAGGCAGCATGGCGTCAGTCCTTTCTGGCGAGGGCTGCTGCGGCAGCGCGCACCGCGTTGCGGTAGGTGTCCTTGTGCACGTAATACGCCATGCGTTCGAGCTGGAGGTACTTGAAGCCACCCGACAGATCGGGCGGCGGCCCGGCCTTGGCCTGTCGTAGCGCCTCGGCGCGCGGCGATCCCTCGGCCTGCGCCTTGAAAAAGCGCGCCACCAGCTCCGCTTGTTCATAGCGGCCCTGCCAGCCGATACCACTGGCCTCGATCATGCCCATCACGGCCAGGTTGTCGAAACGGGGGGACAGGATGTTGAGGTAAAGCTGCGGCGCCATGCCCTGCCAGTTGAGCAGGCTGTGGTCGATGAAGGGGTAGTGCAGCTTGTAGCCCGTGGCACAGAGCACCAGGTCATAGTCCTGCGCGCTGCCGTCCTTGAAGTGCACCGTATGGCCTTCAAAACGCGCGATGTCGGGCTTGACGTGAACATCGCCATGGCCCAGGTGGTGCAGCACCAGCGAGTTGACCACCGGGTGCGACTCGTACATCTTGTAGTCGGGCTTGGGCAGGCCAAAGCGCGCAGGGTCGCCAGTGAACCATTGCAGCACCACGCTGTCCACCTTTTGCTTGAGCCAGGGCGGCATCTTGAACTTGCCGCCCAGCGTGTCTGCGGGCTTGCCGAACACATATTTGGGCACGAAGTAGTAGCCGCGCCGCACCGAGATGTCCACGCTGCGCGCGTAGTGCACCGCGTCCACCGCAATGTCGCAGCCCGAGTTGCCCGCGCCCACCACCAGCACGCGCTTGCCTTTGAACAGCTCGGCGCTCTTGTAGGCGCTGGTGTGCAGCAGCTCCCCGTTAAAGTGCCCCTCAAAGCGCGGCATGCTGGGTTCGGCCAGCGTGCCGTTGGCAATGACCACGCCCTTGAACTCTGCCGTTTGCGCGGGCCCACCGTGCTGCGTCCACGTCACGCGCCACAGCGGCGCAGTGCCCTCCCCCACCGGTTCGACCCGGAGCACGCGCGTGCCAAACCAGAAATGCTGGCGCAGGCCAAAGTGCTCTGCAAAGTCGAAGAAATACTGGCGCATGTCCCGGTGGCTCGGATAGTCGGCCACTTCGGGGCGCATGGGGAACTCGGTGAACTCCGTGGTGTGCTTGCTGGAGATCAGGTGCGCCGATTCGTAGACCGTGCTGCGCGGGTTGTCGATGTTCCACAAACCACCCACGTCGGTGTGTGCTTCAAAGCCCTGGAAAGGCACGCCCAGCTTCTGCAGGTTGCGCGCGGCGGCCAGCCCACTGGGGCCGGCGCCGATGAGGGCGATGTGGCAGCGCATGTCCTGTGCGAGCGGCGTCGAAGGGCTTGTCTCCGTCATCGTTGTTGTTGTCGTCATTCGCTTTTTTTCTCTCAGGTGTCGATGTTTTTGTCTGCGCGCACTGGCAACCCCGGAATGGCGGTGGCCCCCGCCTCGCCCACGCGCGGCTTGCGCGGCTGGCCCAGCAGCAGCCGGTCGTGCAGGGCATCAGGCAACAGGTTCAACAGGCGCGCCAGCCAACCGATGCGCGCGGGCAGCACGATGTGGGTGCGCCCCCGGGCCACAGCGGCCAGCAGGGCACGCGCGGCGTCCTCGGGCTCCATCAGGCCGGGCATGGCAAAACGGTTGCCTGCCGTGAGCGCGGTGCGCAGGTAGCCAGGGCTGACCGTGCTCACAACGATGGAATCGCCGCGCAGCTCGGCACGCAGACTCTCCAGGTAACGGATGAGCCCGCCCTTGCTGGCGCAGTACGCGCCATTGCCCGGCATGCCCCGCCAGCCCGCAATGCTGGCCACCCCCACCAGCGCGCCGCGCCGCTGCGCGCGCAGGGCCGACACAAAGGGCTGGAAGGTGGTGGCGGCGCCCAGCAGGTTGATCTCCAGCATGCGCCGCATCACGGCCAGGTCGTCGGCCTGGGCGGAGTCAAAACCCCCGGCCACCCCGGCATTGGCGATGACGAGGTCAGGCGTTCCCCGGCGGCCCATCCAGTCGGCGGCCATGGCCTGCATGGCGGTAACGTCGGCCACATCGGGCGTATAGACAGCACAGCGCTCTGGCGCCAGCGCGGCCAGGGTCTCCAGCACGGGCCGGCTCAGGCCCACCAGCGCCACGGCGGCGCCCTGGCCGATCAGCTCGCGCGCCAGCGCCTGGCCCAGCCCGCCACAGGCGCCGGTGAGCACTACGTTCTGGAAAAAGGCGGACATGAAGCTCCCGGTGAATTGGGTTTGCAGCTTAGCCACAATGCTGAATAATCCCGAAATGTTTTATGAATCCGTCTCGAATTCCGAGATTTATGACCAACACACCGCCCAGCCTGCGCTTGTTTGAACTGCTGGAAACGATGTGCGCCCAGGGCCAGCCCTTCAGCCTGGGCGATGCCATCGAGGCCACAGGCTGGCCCAAGCCCAGCGTGCACCGCATGCTGGGCCAGCTGGAGGCCGGTGGCCTGCTGGCGCGCGAGCCAGACGGGCGGCGCTACACCCCCGCACCACGTCTGCTGCGCCTGGCCGAGAGCACGCTGAGCGCGGGCACCCAGCATGGGGTGCGCCACGCCGTGCTGCGGCAACTGGTGGCCGACATTGGCGAAAGCTGCAACCTCACGGCGTTGAGCGGCGCTGAAGTGATCTACCTGGACCGGGTGGAGTCAGCCTTTCCGCTGCGCATGGAATTGCGGCCCGGCACCCGCGTGCCCATCCACTGCTCGGCCAGCGGCAAGCTGTTTCTGGCTCACCTGTCGCCCGCACGCCGGGCCGCCATCCTCGACGGTCTGCCCCTCACCCGCCACACCGCCACCACTCTGACCGACCGCGCAGCGCTGGAGGGCGAACTGGAGCAGATCCTGCGGCAAGGCTATGCCACGGACGCCGAGGAGTTTGTGGACGGCCTCGTCTGTGTGGCCGTGCCCGTGATGGCGGGCGGACGGCGGCAGGTGCGCAGCGCCGTGGCACTGCAGGCACCTGCCGCCCGCATGCCACTGACGCGGGCGCTGCAACTGGTGCCCCGGCTGGGAGAAGCCGCACAGGCACTGGGCCGGACCTGGGCTTGAGCCATCACGCAACACCCCCTGACGCATTCACCATCTGCTCTCACCATGCCACTGAACTACCTCGACTTTGACTACAGCGAAGACGCTGACGGCATCGGCACCCTGGATGCCATGGCCAGCGTCTTGCCCGCGCAACTGCCTGCCTTGCAGAACGAGATCGCTGCCGTGCTGGCCTGGGCGCATGCACACTGGCCCGGCGCCTGCGCACCGCAGGAAGACGGCGGCGCGTGGCACTATGACCTGCACGGCGTGCAAGAGGTGCAGAGCCCCTTGACCTTGTCCTTTGACGATGCGACGGGGCAACTGCACATGACCACCGGCAGTGCTGCGCCGCCGCGCACCACGCTGACCCTCACCCTCAGTGGCAGCAGCGACTTCTGTACCGCTTTGCGCGAAGCCTTCGATATGGAATGAGCCTCCTCTTCATGGCCTCCAACCCGGTCAACCCAAAGGGTTAACCCCAATTAGCGACCAAAAGCCCCACGTTGCAAACAGGTTAGTGCGCCAGCCCACTCTCTCCTGAGGTCCAGCGCTACAGTTGCGACTCATTAGTTCAACCCGAGACTGGAGAGTTTCATGCTGTCACGCCGTCACTTCCTGGGCGCAAGCCTGGCCACCACCGTTTACGCTGCGGGCTCGTTCGTGCCCGTGTGGGCGCAGAACGCACCCAATTTCGGCACGCCCACCTTGCCCAGTCCTGGTTTCCGTCGCATGAAGGTGGGGGACGTGGAGGTGATCGCACTGAACGATGGCATCACTCGCCGCCCTTTGGGGGAAGAGTTTGTGAAGAACGCACCGCTGGCCGAAGTGCGTGCGCTGCTTGCATCGCAAGGCCTGCCCACCGACTACATCGATGTGCCATACACCCCTTTCCTGGTGGTGGCGGGCGCGCGGAAGATCCTGATCGATACCGGCCTGGGCGAGTTTGGTGGTGCCACCACCGGCAAACTGCTGGACAGCCTGCGCGCTGCTGGCATGCAGGCCTCCGACATCGATACCGTGCTCGTCAGCCACTACCACGGCGACCATATCAATGGAATCCGCAACAAGGCGGGTGAGCTGGTGTTCCCGAAGGCCAAGGTGATGGTGCCTGCAGCCGAACATGCCTTCTGGATGGACGACGCGCGCATGGCCGCCGCCCCCGCCGGCATGAAGGGTGCGTTTGACAATGTGCGCCGCACCTTTGCCACCATGCCAGCCGATACGCTGGTGCGGTTTGAAGCGGGCACCGAGGTTGCGCCAGGCATCCAGTCGGTGGCCGCCTACGGCCATACGCCGGGCCACACGCTGTTCGAGTTGAAGTCGGCAGGCCAGAACTTCTTCTATGTGGCAGACCTGACCAACGTGCCCGCATTGTTCGCGCGCAATCCCGACTGGGCCGTGACCTTTGACATGGACGCAGAGGCTGCGCGCAAGGTCCGCCGCGAGGTGTTCCAGCGCATCACCACCAGCAATGCCATGCTGGGCGGCTTCCATTTCCCCTTCCCTGCGTTTGGCCGCGTAGCAGCAGCGGGCAATGGCTATGCCTTCCAGCCAGCTGCCTGATGCCGAAGCAGCCGGGGATCAGGCTGCGACGGAAGGTACGCGCGTCACACGGCGCACCTTGCTGGGCAGGGGCGCGGCGGGCGCATTAGGTAGCGGACTGGCCCTCACAGCCCTGCAGACCTGGGCGGCCCAGGAAGCGGGTGCCGAGGCCTTGCTGCGCCAGGGCGGAGTGGTGGCGTTGTTTCGCCACGCGCTGGCCCCCGGCACCTTCGATCCCCCGGGTTTCCGCCTGGGCGACTGCGGCACCCAGCGCAACCTGAACGATGAAGGCCGGACCCAGGCTCGGCGCATTGGCGAGTGGTTCCAGACACGGCAATTGCGTCCGGAGAAGGTGCTGTCAAGCCCCTGGTGCCGCTGCATCGACAGTGCCACCCTGGCTTTCGGTGCACCACAGGTGTGGACGGCTCTGGGTTCGCCCAGGGGCTACTCCGAGACCACGGGGGAGAGCCACCTGCGTGAACTGCGCCAGGCGCTGGCCGCAGCGTCTGCGCACAATGGCCGGTTTGAGGTGTGGTTCAGCCACATGTTTGTGCAGTCCGATCTGGCACGCGACAGCACCAGCTCGGGCGATGCGCTGATCTTGCGAGCCCCCCGAGGTGGCGACGTGCAGGTGCTGGCGAAGCTCTCGGTCACCGGATCAACCTGACCAGCGGCTGCTGATGCCGGCGGGAGATCGCGCTCCCGCGCACCGTGGTGCACGGGCCATCGGACTACACGCTGGCGATGCCCTGGGGCGTATCCTGAAGATTCCCAGCCCTGCCAGATACCCCGGCGCGGCGCACACCCAGGAGCCGCCGATGACACCGTCCCACACACTGGGTGAACCCGCAGCGTGCAGGCCACGTCGCTGAGAGCTGCTATGGCCTTCCTCTCCAGTGCCCCTCGCCTTACCACCGCGTCCAACGAGCCTGCGCGATGGCCCGCGAATACCGGCGCGCCCTTGGCGCAGGCAATCCCAGGCAGCCAGCGTGGTGTTCGCATGGACCTGCAGATTGACCTGCGCTATGAGATCGACAGCTACGGCGCCGATTTCGTGTTCAACATCCACGCCGCACAAACACCCCACCAGATCGTCCACAACGAGCGCCTGGTGCTCAGCCAGGACATTCCCCACCAGATCCACACAGACCCTGCGACGGGTAACCGCTATCTCCGGCTGCATGGCGAGCCTGGCATGCTGGAGCTGACCTACAGCGCTACGGTGGACATCCGCCACCACCGTGCCGACCCCACCCAACTGGCCGAGGTGCCTGTGCGGCACCTGCCGCCGCATGTGATGGGCTACATCTACCCCAGCCGATATTGCCAGTCTGACCGCCTGCTGCGGCTGGCCCTGAACGAGTTCGGCGCCTTGTGGCAAGGCCACAGCCGCGTGCAGGCTATCCGTGACTGGGTGAACCGGCATGTGGCGTTCACGTCCAACACCTCCAACTCCAACACCTCGGCCGTCGATACGCTGGTGGAACAGGTCGGGGTGTGCCGGGATTTCGCCCACCTGATGATTGCACTGTGCCGCGCCGTGAACATTCCGGCCCGCTTCACCACGGGCACCGACTACGGCGCCGACCCAGCGCTGGGCCCGCCAGACTTTCATGCCTACGTGGAGGTGTATCTGGGCGACCGCTGGTATCTCTTCGACCCTTCAGGCACGGCCATCCCCATGGGGCTGCTACGGTTTGGCACCGGCCGAGATGCCGCCGACGTGGCGTTTGCCACGATCTTTGGCGGAGTGCGGGCCCAGCCCCCCACCATCCACACCCGCGCGGTGGAGGACCCTGCCCAGGGGTGGGTGCTTCCGCACCACTGCGCCGAGGCGCTGTCCACCGACCAGGGGACGTCTTACGGGGCGCGTTTCGTCGCGCAATAGGGAGTTCGACCTTCCGTCTCCCGCCTCTGGCGGGGGCGGCAGAAAGGCCTGTTGGCCACCCCTGATTGCGGCTGTGGCCTAATATGCCCCTTTTCTCCACTTTCTCAGAGACCTACCATGGGCAACAAGATCGTCACCGAAGCAGACCGCAAGCGCACCCCCCAACCCAAGCCAATGCCCGGCGTGACGCTGAACACCCCTGGCCGTGGCCAGCGCGTGAGCCTGGAGCGTGGTGTCGCCACGCGCAGCAAGAAGAACCCTGGCAAGCGGTCGCGCAAGGGCGGCTGATCAGCCCTCCGGGGGCGCTGCGGCGCCCCGCCACCCACAAAAAAGCCCTCGTCTGAGGGCTTTTTTTTGGGCGATACAGCCGTTTATTGCAACGGGGCCGGCATGGTTTCCACATGGCCTCTGGCGGGCAGGATGATGTGAAACGCTGCACCGCTGGCCGGAACGTTCTCGGCAAAGATCCGCCCCCCCATGGCCTCGACGATCTTGCGGCAGATGGCAAGGCCCAGGCCCGTGCCCCCAGATCCATCCTTGGTCTTACTGGACTGCACAAAGGCCTCAAAAATGCTCTGCAGCTCTGACGGAGGGATGCCCGGGCCCTCATCCCGTACCACCAGATGCGTCTGGCCCTGCGGGTCAGCGTAGCCCTCCAGGGTGATCGTGCTTCCAGGCGGCGAGAACTTGATGGCGTTGGCCACCACGTTGCGGATCACCTGCTGAAACCGCAACGGGTCGGCCTTCGCCACCAGCGGAAGGTCAGGCATGCGCAAATCCATCATCAGGTGGCTGCGTTCCAGCAAAGGCTCCAGCTCGCGGATCACCGGGCGCACCACGCCGCGCAAGTCGATGCGCTCCATGTGGAATGTGCCCACCGTGCTTTCCAGTTTGGAGACATCTAGCAAGTCGTTCACCAGCGTCAACATGCGCTGACCCGCAGAATGGATATCTTCAAACATCCCTGCCAGCTTGGGCTGCGCGCGCCCACGCAGCATGCCCAGTTCGGCATAGCCCAGAATGGACTGCAGCGGCGTGCGCAGCTCGTGGCTCATGTTGGCCACAAACTCCGACTTGGTGCGGGATGCCTCCTCGGCCGCGTCACGCGCCTCCCGGGTGGCGCGCTCGGCCTCACGGAACTCGCTCACATCCATCAGGATGGTGAGCACACCGGAGACTTGGCCGTGCTCATCGGCAATGGCCGCCTTGGCCAGGCGCGTGTCGCGGCGCGATCCGTCGCCATGGCGCACCTGGGTCTCGACGAGGGCACGCCCCCCCCAGCGCAGCAGCTGCTTGTTGGCCGACTTATGTACGTTTGCCTCGTCTGGCGGCAGGCACTCGTCAAAGGCCTTGCCCAACACGGCGGTGCGAGTACGGCCTTTGTATTCCTCCCAGGCCTTGTTCACGCGCACAAAGCGGTTCTGCGCGTCAGTCACAGAGATGGGCAACGGGTTGGTGTCCAGCAGCAGATCCTGAAACGCAATTTGCGCCTGTAGCTGTTGTTGGGCCATCCAGCGCTTGGTTTCGTCCACCGCGCTGCCCGCAAAACCAATCACACGCCCGGCAGCCACCAGAGGCACCACTGCCACCTGGAACATCATCTCCTTGCCCTCGGCAGAGCGGGACACCACCTGGCATACCCGCACTCCATCCGGCGACCGGGGGTCGATGGCCCGCGCCACATCATTACGGCTTTGTGGCTCGACCAGGTCGTGCAGACGTTTGCCAATGGCACGGTCAGGCGCCGTGCCCGTCATCACAGTCCAATGGGCATTCACATAGGTGATCACGCCCTGCGCATCGGTACGAAAAATCAGCTCTTGCACGCTGCGCATCAGCACCGACAGATCCCGCTCGTTGCGGGCAATGCGGGCCTGTGCAGCGTCAATGGCCAGCCGCGCCCGCTCACGGGTGCGCAGGCCACGCCACACGGCGAAGGTCAGGCCCAGCACCAGGGCCACCAGGGCCAGGCCAATACCGATCAGCGCGCGGGCATCCGCCAGCCAGCTCTGCACGGCTGTTCGGTACGAGGTCTCGACCACCACCACCAGCGGCATGGCGGCAGAGGCCCGAAAACTGACGATCTGCCGCTCGCCCAGCACACCCACACCCAGGTAGGTGGCGTGCTCCTGCCGGGGCAGGAACTGGCTGAAGACGGGGATGTTGTTCACCCGCGTACCTGCCAGAGCAGCTGCGGCCCCCGAAGTGGCCAACACCTGGCCGCTGTACGAGGTCACCACCGAGTCAAAAACCTCGGACTCCAGCGTCAGGTGCTGAAAGTTGGACAGCGAGTCGGGATTGACCAAAGCCACCAGCACCAGCGCCTGCCCTGCTTCGTTCTTGTAGCCGTGCATCACAGGAATAAAAGCGACACCCGCAGGAGCCGCCGCCGCTGCGCCTCCCAGCCGCACACTTTGCAGGCTACGGCCCGGTGTGAGGCCGCCCTGAACCGTCCGCCCCACGGCCACCAGAGGGCCGAGCTTGGCCAGGTCCACAAAACTCTCGGCATCGCCGGGCTGGGTGCTGGCGACCACTCGCCCACCAGCGTCCACCACGGCCAACCCCCGAAGAAATGAAAGCGCCGCCAGCGCCTGGCCCAGGGCATCTTGCATACGCCGGGGTTCCGAGGCCACCGTCGTGAGGGCTGGCGATGTGGCCAGCGACTCCAGCGCCAGTTCGGCCGTCTGCATGGTGCGCGTGGCCTGATCCTCCAGCACCCGAGCCAGCATGGCGGCATGGTTCTGGTGGCTGGTACGCACCGTGCGAAAGTCGTTCACGGCCAACGCGCCGACGGCCACCAGTGCCGCCAATGCCGACAGCCCTCCGGTGATGAGGACCAGATGGCTGGTCTGCGACACCCACGTGCGCAGCCTGGTCCAGACCGAAGGGAGCGCCTGGAGGTCGGCCATATCAGCGCACCACGATGGCGTTCAGGCCATTTTGAGAGGCCGCGCGCTGCAGGCGGCCGTCGGCCTTGATGCGCGCCACAAAGGCATCCACCATCGCCAGCCAGGCGGCATCGCCGCGCTTGACTGCATAGCCATAGGGCAGCACCGAGAATGGTTCGGGAGACTCGATGAGCCGGGCCCAGTCGGCGTTGTCCATCATGCGCCGGCTGTAGGGATAGTCGGTCATGAACACGTCAATGCGCCCGGCAGTCAGTTCGCGCTCGCGGGTGGTGGGCAGCTGGATGCGCACCAGCGTGGCCTGCTTGAGGCGCTGGGCCATGATGGGTTCCATGAACGTGCCTGCCTGCACCCCCACCAACACACCCGGCTTGTCAATGTCGGCCCACTGCTTGATGACCGTATTGGATTTGGTGGTGATGCCGTAAATGTCGCTGCGCATGTAGGGCTGGGTAAAAGCCAGCTTCTCCATCCGCTGGGGCAGCATGCCGATGGCAAACATGGCCACATCGCAACGGTCCTGGTTCAGGTCGTCAATGAGGGTGGGAAAAGAAGAGTCCACATATTCGACCCTGGCCTTGAGGTCGCGCGCCAGCTCGGCAGACAGGTCGATGTCGATACCCCCGAGTTGCTGTGTACGCGGGTGCCTGTAGGTCACGCCGTAGTAGTCCGGCCAGACACACACACGCAACACCGACTGGCTCTGGACCCGCTCGGCCACAGGCCCCGCCAGCGCGCTGGTCGCACACACGGCCAGAGCCACGCGGGTGACGGTCAACGCCCACGGTTTCAGACACTGCATCATCGTCATCATCATTGAGAATCCTTGGATCAATAACACCACCGTGCCCGCAGTGGCCTGCCGCTGAGCGGTCAGAAAAAAGGGGATCAGGGCGCGTCGATCAGTGCATCAAAAGAGGGACATTCCTGCGTGATCTTGCAACGCAGCGCATCGATGGCTTCAGCATGCGCCAAAAACGTGTCCACGATCACCGGGTCGAAAGCACGGCCGCGCTCGGCCGCCAGCATCTCCAGCGCCACCGGGACCGCGAAGGCGGGGCGGTACACCCGATCCATGGTCAGCGCGTCAAAAAAATCCACCACGGCGGTGATGCGGCCCGACAAAGGAATCGCCTCGCCCGACAGGCCCGCCGGGTAGCCTTGGCCGTCATAGCGCTCGTGGTGCGTGAGCGCCACCTCGGCCGCCATGCGAAACACTGGAATGTGCGAACGCCCCAGGATCTCGGCACCCATCGCGGCGTGGCAGTTCATGGTCTGGCGCTCTTCTGGGGTGAGCTTGCCGGGCTTCTTGAGCACGCTGTCGGGGGTGCCGATCTTGCCGATATCGTGCATGGGCGCGGCCTTGCGCAGCATGCGTGCGTAGCCCACCGTCTGCCCCAGAGCCAGGGCCAGGGCCTCGGCCAGGTATCCAATGCGCACGATGTGTACGCCGGTGTCATCGTCCTTGAGGTCGGCCGCAGCCGACAGGTGCAACAGTGCGGCGTGGTGCGCGCGGGTGACCTCGCGCAGGGCTTCATTCCGCTCTCGATACATGCGCCCGAAGTCGCGCACAAAACTCTCCATCTGAGCTGCAGCAGCCTCATCAAAGCAACGTGCATCGATGGGCTGCGCCAGCAGTTCGTGCCCGGGTCGAGGCACGGAGGTCACAGCGCTGCCTCCATGCGGTAGATGGTTTCCAGAACCTGCAGAGTGCTGAAGGGCTTCATCAGGTAATCGTCGGCTCCCGCCGCGAAGCCTGCCGCCCTGTCGTCCGACTGCACCCGGGCCGTCAGCATGATCACCTTGGTGTGGCGCATGTCCGGGTCGGACTTGATGCGGCGGCAAACATCCAGGCCGTTAAGGGTGCCCGGCATCATCACATCCAGCAGCACGATGTCCGGCTGCAACTCACTGGCCAGCAGCCAGCCCGCATCGCCCGTAGCGGCTTCGTGGATCTCAAAGTCATCAAACTCCAGCGTCATCTTGAGCAGTTTGCGGATATCGATGTGGTCTTCGACGATCAGGATCTTTTTCATGGCGGTAGCCTTTGTGGGGCCGGGAATAGGCTTGGGATACAAAAAAACACGTTTTAACGTGATTTCTTGCCATTGATTGAATCATATCAATCATTTTTATCAAATGCAAGTCGAGTAAAAATTAAAATTAGGAGAAAATGCGTGATCTATGCAATCTGACAATTCCCTCGCGGAGCACGCCATGGCGGACCACTACACCACGCTGGAAGTCGCCAAGATGCTGGGCATGGCCGTGCGGTCGGTCCAGCTGATGGTGGACCGCAACGAACTTGAGGCCTGGAAGACCCCTGGCGGGCACCGCCGCATCTCGCGTGCATCGGTGGAACGCTGGATGACCGCCCATGGCGCCGGTGGCGCTGCCCAGGCACCCGCCGTCGGCGCTCCAGTCGCCGCCCGCGCGCCCCTGGCCGCACCGGTGGGACCAGCCAAAGGGCGTGCACCACAAATCCTGCTGATCGAGGACTCCATCCATTTCCAGAACCTCGTGGGCCTCATCGTGCAGCAGCACCTGCCAGGAGTGCAGCTGCAGGTGGCGAACGATGGCATCACCGGCCTTGCGTTGTATGGGCAGATTCAGCCCGAGGTGCTGATCGTGGACATCCTGCTGCCAGGCATCGACGGCGCCACCCTGATCACCACGCTGCGCTCGCACCCCCAATTTGCGCGCAGCCACCTCATCGTGGTCACCTCGCTCGACGAGCAACAGCGCGAGCCGTATGCATTTGCCTTGCAGGGTGTGAAGGTGATCCACAAGCCCCGGCTGGTGGCAGAGTTACCTAGCGCTCTGGCCGCGTGCATTCCACAGGCCCAGGTATCCGCATGAGCGCGCCCAAGGTCCTGCTCGTGGAAGACGACAGCTCCATCGCACGCTTTGTGCAGATGGCGCTGGAGGAACTTCCCATCGAGCTGGTGACCTGCGCCAACGTGCCTGACGCCATGCAGGCGCTGCATGCTGGGGGCGTGGAACTCATCATCACGGACCTCATGCTGCCGGGCGAGTCCGGCATTGACCTGGTACAGCGGCTGCTGCAAGAGCCTGTGTACGAAAGCCGAATTCCGGTGGCGGTATTCAGCGCGGGCCTGACGCCGCCAGTGCGCGAGCAACTCCAGGCCATGAAGGTGTGGCGCATGCTGTCCAAACCTGCATCGGTGGCAGAGCTGGAGGCCTGTGTAACCGATGCGCTGGCGCTGGTGGCGGATACCCCTGCCAATGCGCCAGTCACAACAGCCACACCTGCCGATGAAGCGGCCGACGATGAGGCTAAGGCCATTGCCACCCACTTTGCGGGCGACGAGTTTCTGTTCAAGACCTACCACGCCAGTTGCCTGCAGCAGTTCCCTACCGACGTGCGGCAAGGTGACGCGGCCAGCGCAGCGCAAGACTGGCCGGCGCTGCGGCGCCTGGCACACAGCCTGGCCACCGTGCTGCTCACCCTGGGCCACCCGACCCAGAGTGTGCGCGCCCGCCAGCTGGAAAACGCAGCCGCCCAGTCTGCCGCAGAGGCATGCCAGGAACATTGGCGCATGCTGCGCGCTTTCCTGCTGCAGCTCTGATCCAACGCCAGCAGCCTGGCTGGCTGAACACCCTTGCCTTGAGAGCCCCGATGGCGGGCGATTGACCCACCCCATCGCCTTCTCCGGAAGGCGAATGTGAAGACCCATGAACAAGCCGGGGTGGGCTCATATTTCTGAAACATAACCATTCAGAGCAAAAAATAACCAATTGGTCTAATATAGAAACAATTGGTTTCAATCGCCTCAGATGCGGTGTGAAGCTCTCCTCCACCCCCGTCTCAGGCAGCGCTCCATGGACTCCAACGTCGTTTCCGAATACCGCCCCCACCTTGTCGCCATCTCGTTCGCATTGGCGTTCATTGGTTCATTGATCGCACTAATGGTCACACGCAGCATCCGCCACAAGGACGGATCGCTCAACCGCGCAGCGACTTTGACGGCCGGCGTGGCGCTGGGCGGCATTGGGGTGTGGTCCATGCACTTTGTGGGCATGGTGGCGCTGCGGCTGGATGTGGCCAGCAGCTACGGCATCGTTGAAAGCGCGGTGTCTCTGCTGGCGGCCGTGGTCTGCACCTCGGCTGCACTCATCGTGGTGTCCAAGGCACCCCGGGAACTGACACGGATTCTGGGCGCAGGACTGCTGCTGGGCCTGGGTGTGGCGGGCATGCACTACCTGGGCATGTACGGCATGAAGATTGGCGGCTACATCCACTGGGACCTGCGCACCGTGGCGCTGTCGGTGCTGATTGCGATGGCAGCAGGCACGGCCGCCCTGTGGCTGGCCTTCAACACCCGCAGCATGGCCAGCCGCACAGGAGCCGCTCTGCTCATGGCCGCCGCCGTGTGCGCCATGCACTACACCGGCATGGGCGCGGCCGAGTTCGTCTGCACCACCCCCAACCGCTTTGCCACCGTGCAGGGCGTCGGGCTGGTAAGCTCGCTGGGCCTCGGCCCCATCGTGGCCGCCTGCGCATTTGCCATGGCCGTGCTGATTTCGGTGGATCTGTATGTGCAATGGATGCAACGCTCCATCGGCCAGCAGCGCCGCCGTACGGCCTGAGCCAGACGGCACCCGCGCAAAACAAGGGCTGCACCAGGGTGCATTCGGCCCACTCTTCAATAAGATGGCGACCATGATCACCCTGCACCACCTCGAAACCTCGCGCTCGCAACGCATTCTCTGGCTGCTGGAAGAGCTGGGCGTGCCCTACGAGCTCAAGATCTACCCGCGCGACAAAGCCACCAAGCTGGCCCCGCCTGCGCTCAAGGCCATTCACCCCCTGGGCAAGTCACCAGTCATCACCGATGGCGACGAAGTGATTGCCGAGTCGGGTGCCATCATCGAATACTTGGTGGAAACCTATGGCGAACAGGCCCGTGGCGACCTGGCCCACCTGCAGCCAGCACCCCGCACCGCCGAACACCGCCAGTGCCGCTTCTGGATGCACTATGCCGAGGGCTCGCTGATGAACTGGCTGGTGATGAAGCTGGTGTTCAAGACCATCCCCACGCAGCCCATGCCGTTCTTCGTGAAGCCCATTGCACGCGCCCTGTGCGGGACGGTGCAGCAAAAGCTCATCGACCCCAACGTGGACACGGCGCTGGCGTTCATTGAAGAGCACCTGGGCACCCACCGCTGGTTTGCGGGGGAGCACCTGACCATGGCGGACTTTCAGATGAGCTTTGCGGTGGAGGCGCTGATGTCCCGCGCCAACGACGCAAGCCGCTGCCCGCACCTGCAGGCCTACCTGGAGCGCATGCACGCACGCCCGGCCTACCAACGGGGCATCGCCAAGGGCGGCCCAGTGGTGATCGAGGCCTGAACGCACGCCACCACCATGTCTCGCTACGCGATTCTTTTCGTGTGCATGGGCAACATCTGCCGCAGCCCCACAGCCCACGGCGTGTTCCGCCACAAGATCATCCGCAGCGGCCTGGCGCACAGCGTGGTGGTGGACTCGGCCGGCACGCACAACTACCACCCCGGCGAGCCGCCCGACACCCGCACCCAGCGCCACGCGGCGCAGCGCGGTTATGACCTTTCGGACCTGCGGGCCCGGCAGATCACGGATGCGGACTTTGCCCGCTACGACCTGATCCTGGCCATGGACTGGGACAACCTGGCCCTGGCGCAAGACCAATGCCCGCCCGCACACGCGCACAAGCTGCGGCGCATGACGGAGTTCTGTCTGCAATTCGACAGCCCGGTGGTGCCTGACCCGTACTACGGCGGCAGCCAGGGGTTTGAAGAGGTGCTGGATCTGGTGGAAGACGCCTGCGAAGGGCTGCTCAGGCACGTGCAGCGGCAACTGCAGGCGCAGGAACCCAAAGCCCGGCACTGACCTGCCTGCGTGGCTACCGCACTCCGCACACCAGGGCGCCGGGGTCGTTGTGCGCCTGCTCGCGGTCGTTCTTGGCCTGGGCCACCTCCATGTCGCGCGGGAGGGTCACGCCGTTCTTGACGGCCAGGATCTCGGCCATCACGCTCACCGCAATTTCGGGCGGTGTCTTGCTGCCGATGTAGATGCCAATGGGCCCGCGCAGGCGCTGCAGACTGGCTTCGGTCTGGTCAAAGTGCTCGATCATGCGGGCGCGCCGTGCCTCGTTGTTGCGGCGCGAGCCGATGCCGCCCACGTAGAACGCCTCGGTGCTCAAAGCCTCCAGCAGCGCCAGGTCGTCCAGCTTGGGGTCGTGCGTGAGGGCCACCACGCAGGTGCGGCGGTCGGGCTTGAAGGCCAGCACCACATCGTCGGGCATGTCGCTCACCACGGTGGCACCCGGCACGCTCCAGCTGCCCCGATACTCCTCGCGCGGGTCACACACCGTCACGGCAAAGCCGTTGAACAAGGCCATGGTGGCCAGGTACTCGGTGAGCTGCCCCGCCCCGATCAGCAGCATGCGGTACTCGGGCCCGAAGGTGTTGGTGAGCTGCTGTGCATCCACCTTGAGGTCCTCGGGGGCCTGGGTGGGCGCCAGGGTCACGAGGCCGTCGGACAGGCGCACGGTGCGCTGCACCAGGCGACCGGCGGCCAGCTGGGTGATCAGCTCGGCCAGAAGGGTGGGATCAGGGTCGTATTCGAGCAGCAGCTCCAGCGTGCCACCGCAGGGCAGGCCAAAGCGGTGGGCTTCATCGGCACTGATGCCGTATTTGACAAACGATGGCGGCCCGCTGGGGATGCGGTGGTGGGCACCGTCTGCAGCCGCACCTGCCTGCGCGTAGGCGCGGGTGTGGCGGTCGATCAGGTCGTCCTCAATGCATCCGCCCGACACCGACCCGACCACAGCACCGTCTTCGCACAGCGCCATGATCGAGCCCACCGGCCGGGGCGACGAGCCCCAGGTGCGCACCACCGTGGCCAGCAGCGCCCGGCGCCCTGCGGCACGCCAGCCCTGCAGCGTGCGCAGGACGACGACGTCCAAATTTTCCATGACTCACTTCCTTCCGGTACCCATAGCACTCAGCCCCGATTGAACCACCAGGCCAGCAGTACGAGTGCCGCCACGCCAACACCCCACATCCACGCAGGGATACCGCCGCCCTGGGTGGCACTCCCCCCTTCCACGGTGCCTGGCTGAGTGACGGCATCGGCACTGGCTGCTGCATCTGCCGGGGGGGCTTCAGCGCGCGGAAAGCGGCGCTGCATCTCGTCGTCAAACCGCTTGAAGAAGTCTTCGGCCATGCTCTTGGCGGCGCCGTCGATGAGGCGCTGGCCCAGCTGCGCGATCTTGCCGCCCACCGAGGCATGCACGGTGTAATGCAGCTCGCAGCTGGCCTGCCCCGCCGCATCGGCGGGCAACGGCACCAACTTGACCTGGGCATTGCCCTTGCCAAAGCCCGCCACGCCGCCAGAGCCGTCGAAGGCGATGTTGTAGCTCTCGGGCGGCACGATGTCGGACAGCGTGATCTTGCCGGCGAACTTGGCCGACACGGGCCCGATCTTGAGCGCCATGGCCACCGAATACTGGTTCTCGGCCGTGGGCTCGACCTTGTCGCAGCCGGGAATGCACAGCTTGAGCACCTCAGGGTCGTTGAGCGCATCCCAGGCCTGTTGCTGGCTGACGGCAAGGGTTCGGCTGGCTTGCATTTCCATGGTGGGTCCTCTCGGTCTTCAATGGGTGTGGATGTTGTGGGAATTCAATCGGTCCGCTGCATGGCTGGGCTCGATGCGGTGCGGTGCCGCGCCCTCATTGCCGCAACACGCTTGCCAGGCTGGCGGCCAGGTCCTTCAGGTGGCTCAGGTTGTGCACGGCCACCATGCCGTGGGCCTGGCGGTGCAGGGCCGACGCACCGCGCGCCGTGGGGGCATACCCCACGTAGCGCAACAGCGGGTTGAGCCACAGCAGGCGGCCACAGTGGCGGCGCAGCCAGGCCAGCTCGCGCTCCAGCACCTCGGGGGCGCCCGTGTCGAGCCCGTCGCTGATCAGCAGCACCAGCGTGCGCCGCCCCACCAGGCGCCGCGCATGCTGCAGGCGTAACTGGCCCAGGCTGTCGCCCATGCGGGTGCCGCCCGCAAAGTCGGTGATGGCATGGCTGGCCGTCTCCAGCATGGCGTCGGTGTCGGCGAGGCGGAAGGCGGGCGTGAGGTCGGTCAAGCCAGTGCCAAAGGCAAACACGTCCCGGCGCACGGCAGCGCCGGTGTGGCGCGGCGCGGTGGCGGCGTGCAAGAAGGCCAGCAGTAAACGCGCGTAGCGCTCCATCGAGCCCGAAACGTCCACCAGCACCAGCAGCGGCAGCGGTTGCTGGCGGCGCTGCAGCAAGGGGATGTGCAGCACCTCGCCCCCACTGCGCGCCGCATGGAGCATGGCACCGGGCCAGTGCGGGCGGCTGCCGCGTGCGCCCGGCCGGGTGCGGCGGGCCGCGTAGTGAGGCAACGGCAAGGGCACATCGCGCGCCAGGCGCTCCACCAGGATGTATTCGCTGGCCGAGAGCTGGTTGAAATCCGCCTGCCGCAGGCGCTGCAGGTCGCTGGCCGTCATGGCGGCATCGAATTCGATCTTGTCTTCTTCGCGCGCGGGCGGTGCGTTGCGCGCGGCACGCACAGGCGCCAGTGCCTCGCTCACGCGCGGGCGGCGTTTGACGGGCTCGGCCTTGGATTCTGCGCTGGGCAGCATCTGCGCCAGCAGCTTTTGTGCGACGTTGGGATTGCGAAAGTAGGCATCGAACAGCTCGCGGAACACCATGCGGTCTTGCTCGCGGCTGACCAGCACGGCCTCCAGCGCAGCACCGAAGTCCTCGCGCTGCAGGCCCACCAGCATCACCGCCTGCTGGGCCAGCGCCATGCGGGCCGCATCCACCCGCACGCCAGCGCGGCGCAGGGTGCGGCCAAAGCCGCTCAGGTTGTCGGCCAGCTTGCCGGTGCGGGCATCGCCGAGTTGGGAGAACATCGCGCCCTCGGCCATCGGGCGGTTCTCATGCATCGGCATCGGCGGGCTGCAGCAACTGCACCGCCATGTCGCGGGTGAGCGCCGCCACATCCTCGCGCTGCTTGAACAGGATGCCTGCGGTATCGGACACCACCTCGGGGTCCACCACGATGGTGTCGAGCGCCACCAGCGCTTTGGCCCATTCCACGCTCTCGGCAATGCCCGGTGCGCGCTGGAAGGCGTTGGCAAACGGCTGGCTGCGCAGCCGCCCCACAAACTCTGCCACCTGCACGGCCAGCGCCTCGCTGGCACCGGGCACCTGCGCGCGCACGATGGCCAGCTCGCGCTCGCGCTCGGGATAGTCCAGCCAGTGGTACAGGCAGCGGCGCTTGACGGCGTCGTGCAGATCGCGCGTGCGGTTGCTGGTGAGCAGCGTGACCGGTGTGGCCGTGGCGCGCACCGTGCCGATCTCCGGGATGCTGACCTGGTATTCGCCCAGGTATTCGAGCAGGAAGGCCTCAAAGGGCTCGTCCGCGCGGTCCACCTCGTCGATCAGCAGCACGGCGCCCGGCTCTGGTGCCTGCAGCGCCTGCAGCAAGGGGCGGCGGATGAGGTAGCGGTCTTGGTAGACCTCGCGCTCCACCTGCGCCATGTCGGCACTGCCCTGCCCTTCCGCTGCCCGCATGTGCAGGAGCTGGGCCGCATAGTTCCATTCGTACAGTGCCTCGCGCTGCTCCAGGCCGTCGTAGCACTGCAGGCGGATCAGGCTGCGCGACAGCACTTCCGAGAGGGCCTTGGCCAGCGCCGTCTTGCCCACTCCAGGCTCGCCCTCCAGCAACAAAGGCCGCTGCAGCTTGAGCGCCAGAAACACCGCCGTGGCCAGGCGACGGTCGGCAAAATAGCCCACGCTCTGCAGGGCCTGCACCAGGGCGTCGATGGAAGCCGGAACCGGCGCGGCGTTCAACGAGTTCATTGCTATCCAATTCATAGCCGCCAGCGCATATTCCTCTAGCGCTTGCAGCCAATTTCACTCAAAAACCCGCCACCGGGTGCCGTACCACGGTGGCGGGTTTGCCTTCACGTCATCCCAGCATCTGCTGCACAGCGCGCTGCGTTTGCACGCTGATGAGGTTGGCGCGGTAGGCGGCACTGGCGTGGATGTCAGCGTTCAGATCGCTCGCGTCGATCTTCACGCTGGCAGCCGACTGCGGGGTGAAGCTCTGGTTGAGCGCCGCCTCCAGCCCCGCATGGCGGAACACGCTGCTGGCCGCACCGGTCACCGCAACACGCACGCCGCTGTCGGTCTGCGCCACAAACACCCCCACCAGCGAGAAGCGCGAGGCCGCCTGCTTGAACTTCATGTACGCAGCGCGTTTCGGGATCGGGAAGCGGATGGCGGTGATGATCTCGCCCTCATCCAGCGCCGTGGTGTACATGCCCACAAAGAAGTCGTCGGCATTTATCTCGCGGCGGTTGGTGATGACCGTGGCGCCCAGGCCCAGCACCGCACTGGGGTAGCAGGCGGCAGGGTCGTTGTTGGCCACCGAGCCGCCCAGCGTGCCGCGTGCACGCACCTGGCGGTCGCCAATGTGGGCGGCCAGGTCGGCCAGCGCAGGGATGGCGGATTTCACATCCGCACTGGATGCCACGTCGGCATGGCGCGTCATGGCGCCGATGACCAGCGCGTTGCCCTCGCGGCGGATGCCCGCCAGTTCGGCAATGCTGTTCAGGTCCACGATCTTTTCAGGGTTGGCCAGGCGCAGCCGCATGGACGGCAGCAGGCTTTGCCCGCCCGCGAGCAGTTTGCCGCCCTGGGCGATGAGCTGCGCGGCAGCGGCGGTGGAGGAAGGCGCTTCAAAAGTGAATGCGTACATGGTGGATCTCCTTATGCCTTGGCGTTTTGAATCGCTTCCCAGACGCGGTGCGGCGACGCGGGCATGTCGAAGTCCTTCACACCCAGGTGTCGCAGCGCATCCAGCACGGCGTTGATCACCGCCGGTGGCGAGCCAATCGCCCCAGCCTCGCCGCAGCCCTTGGTGCCCAGCGGGTTGTGGGTGCAGGGCGTGCACACATGGCCCAGTTTGAACTCGGGGAAGTCATCGGCGCGTGGCATGGCGTAGTCCATGAAACTGCCGGTGAGCAGCTGGCCCGTTTCGCGGTCGTACACGCAGTTCTCCAGCAGCGCCTGGCCAATGCCCTGCACCAGTCCGCCATGCACCTGCCCTTCCACGATCATGGGGTTGATGATGGTGCCGAAGTCGTCCACCGCCGTGAACTTGTCCACCCGTGTGTGGCCGGTGGCGGGGTCCACCTCGACCTCGCAGATGTAAGTGCCTGCCGGGAAGGTGAAGTTGGTCGGGTCGTAGAACGCGGTTTCGTTCAGGCCCGGCTCCAGCACGTCCAGCGGGTAGTTGTGCGGCACATAGGCTGCCAGCGACACCTGGCCGAACGGGATCTTCTTGTCGGTGCCACGCACCGTGAATTCGCCATTCGCAAAGTCGATGTCGGCATCGCTCGCTTCCATCAGGTGCGCAGCAATTTTCTTGGCCTTGGCCTCGATCTTGTCCAGCGCCTTCATGATGGCCGCGCCGCCCACGCTGATGGAGCGCGAGCCATACGTGCCCATGCCGAACGGCACGCGGCCCGTATCGCCGTGCACGATGTCCACGTTCTCCACCGGGATGCCCAGGCGCGCGGCCACCACCTGCGCAAAGGTGGTCTCATGCCCCTGGCCGTGGCTGTGCGAGCCGGTGAACACCGTCACGCTGCCGGTGGGGTGCACACGGACCTCGCCGCATTCGAACAGACCTGCGCGTGCGCCCAGGGCGCCGGCGATGTTGGACGGCGCAATGCCACAGGCCTCGATGTACGACGAATACCCAATGCCCCGCAGCAGCCCTTTGGCTGCACTGGCGGCCTTGCGTTGCTCGAAGCCCGCCACGTCGGCCAGCTTGTTCGCCCCATCCATGCAGGCCTGGAAGTCGCCGGTGTCGTACTGCAGCGCCACCGGCGTCTGGTACGGGAAGGCCTTGATGAAGTTGCGGCGGCGGATCTCGTCCTGCGGCAGTCCCATCTCCCACGCGCAGCGGGTGACCAGGCGCTCCAGCAGGTAGGTGGCCTCAGGGCGGCCTGCGCCCCGGTAGGCGTCCACCGGTGCGGTGTTGGTGAACCACGAGTCCACCTCCACATACACCTGCGGTGTGCTGTACTGCCCCGCCAGCAGCGTGGCGTACAGGATGGTGGGCACCGCGCTGGCAAAGGTGCTGAGGTAGGCGCCCAGGTTGGCGTGGGTGTGCACACGCAGCGCCAGGAACTTGCCGTCCTTGTCCAACGCCATCTCTGCGTGGCTCACGTGGTCGCGGCCGTGGGCATCGCTCAAGAACGCCTCACTGCGGTCGGCCACCCACTTGATGTTGCGGTTGAGCTTTTTGGACGCCCAGGTCAGGCACACGTCTTCGGCGTACAGATAGATCTTGGAGCCAAAGCCGCCGCCCACATCGGGTGCAATCACGCGCACCTTGTGCTCGGGCAGGCCCATCACAAAGGCCGTCATCAGCAGGCGCTCTACGTGCGGGTTCTGGTTGCTGACGTACAGCGTGTATTCGTCGCTCGCGCGGTTGTAGCTGCCGATGGCCGCACGGGGCTCCATGGCGTTGGGGATCAGGCGGTTGTTGATCAGATCGAGCTGGGTGACATGCGCTGCGTTGGCAAACGCGGCGTCCACGGCGCCCTTGTCGCCGATGGCCCACTTGAAGCAGTGGTTGTCAGGCGCGATGTCGTGCAGCGCCGCACCGGCCACGGCGCCAGATGCGGCGTCGGCCACATTCACCACGGCGGGAAGCACGTCGTAGTCCACCTCCACCAGCTCGGCCGCATCGCGTGCCTGCTGCTGGGTCAGCGCCACCACCATGGCCACGTGGTCGCCCACATAGCGCACCTTGCCCTGCGCCAG
The DNA here is from genome assembly GCF_052045435.1 of Acidovorax sp. 22279. Lineage (NCBI taxonomy): Bacteria > Pseudomonadati > Pseudomonadota > Betaproteobacteria > Burkholderiales > Comamonadaceae > Acidovorax > Acidovorax sp. 22279. The sequence goes on along the minus strand of NZ_JBQEOV010000027.1, from coordinate 1,065 downwards.
GATGGGGTGTGGCGGCTCCTTCATGGGCTGGCCGTCAGTGCTGGTGATGAGCCAGCCGCAGGGCAGGCCATTGATGTTGTCGGCGGCCACGTCGGCACCGGTGAACACACCCAGCACGCCGGGCGCGGCCTTGGCAGCGTCAATGTTGATGCTGTTGATCTTGGCGTGGGCGTGCGGTGAGCGCACGAACACCGCATGGCTCTGCGCGGCCAGCACCACGTCGTCGGTGTACTGGCCCGCGCCGGTCAGGAAGCGGTAGTCTTCCTTGCGCTTGAGCGATTCGCCGATGTGCGGCAGCTTGGAAAAGTCGGATGCACCCATGGTCTTGTCTCCTTGGATTGTTCTGGCGTGGGGACGGCGGGCGCGCTCAGGCGCCGGCCATGGCCTTCTGGCCGACCTGCACTGCGCGCACGATGTTCTGGTAGCCGGTGCAGCGGCAGATGTTGCCTTCGAGCAGCTCGCGGATCTCGCCTTCGCTGGCGTTCGGGTGGTTCTTGCACAGGTCCACCGCACTCATCACCATGCCTGGCGTGCAGAAGCCGCACTGCAGGCCATGGCACTCCTTGAACGCAGCCTGCATGGGGTGCATGGTGCCGTCAGGGGTGGCCATGCCTTCAATGGTGGTCACCTCGGCCCCCTGAGCCTGGACCGCCAGCATCGCGCAGGATTTGACGGCCCGACCGTTCACATGCACCGTACACGCCCCGCACTGGCTGGTGTCGCAACCCACGTGGGTGCCAGTGAGCAGCAGGTGCTCTCGCAGCGCATGGACAAGCAGGGTATTGGGGGGGACGTCAACACTGGCAGCGCGCCCGTTGACCGTGAACTGGACTTGCATCTGGCTGTCTCCTGGAGTGGTTTTGGCTGGATAGGAGCGCGCTCACGATCTCGCGGAGGGGATCAGGATCACGCTCATCGCTCGCGCATCTTCTGCCGCGCCCCACGCCCCATCCCTAGGGACAACCCTAGATTTCCGGGGCCCCTGGCTGGATATTCTCAAAATGAAACATGCTGCAATGCACACTAGTCCACTGAATCCGGGAAATCGGGGGTGCGCCAGGGCTG
>NZ_JBQEOV010000026.1:0-40990 GCF_052045435.1 Acidovorax sp. 22279 | reverse complement strand
GGTGTTGCGACGACCGGTTGAATCCGCCCAATACGTTTCCATTCGCTACACCGAACGCCTGGACCAGGCGGGCATTCAGCCATCAGTGGGCAGCAGGGGCGACAGCTATGACAACGCACTGGCCGAGACCATCAACGGGCTGTACAAGGTCGAATTGATTCACCGCAGGGGACCCTGGAAGAACAGGGAATCCGTGGAACTGGCCACCCTGCAATGGGTGCACTGGTTCAACCACATCCGACTGCTCACGCCGATTGGGGGCATCCCTCCGGCAGAAGCTGAGGCAAACTACTGGAGGCAACTCGCCAACAGCAACACCTCTGCAGAGGTGTCAACTTAAACCAATCGGCCTCCTTGAAACCCGGGGCGGTTCAGTCCGTACTGAAACTCCTTGCTTGGAAGGACCGCCACTCGGCAAGCCGCAAAGATGCCACCGATTTCCTGCTGATTGCTCAGCGCTATGCGGAGGCTGGAAATGAGGACCGGCTTTACGAATCCGAGATTGAAGTGCTGACCAAGGTGGAACACGACATGGAGCTGGCGGGGGCAATGTTGCTCGGCAAGGATGCTGCTAAGACCTGCAGCCCAGCAACTGCGCTGCAGATACGGGAAATTCTCGCTGACGAGGAGCTTCGGCAATTGATGATTGACCAGCTGTTGCGCTCCAATGCGATGGCGGAGCCTGCACTGAGAGAAGGGCGGCTTGCGGCCTTACTGAGCGCATTTGAACGCGGCTTTGGCTTCTGAAGGCCCAGAACAATCGGAGTGGGCGAGGCTTCCGGAGCAATTGTGGGGCGTCAAGGACAACTCCGCCGAAAGAGATTTCGGGAGATGCGCGTGATGATCCGATGGGACCGCGAAGAGGTGCGCATCGTTGAGAGGCGCCGTTCGCTTAAGCTTGGATCACTGCCCGAGGGGGTACCACGGATTTAGAGCATTCAGGCGCGCGTGTGCAACGCTATGGCCGGTCCACATGCCGGAATAGTTGAATTGACGGATCCACGAGCCGCACCACCGCCCAATACTCTGCTGCAAGGAAGCTGTAGGTTCTAGCCAATCAGCCCTGGCATCGGATATGGAGACCTTTGTAGAACTCAGCCGTAAGCTGATGAAACTCCTATCCTGCTTCGAATGAAGCGGTCCTTTGACTAAACGCTTGTCAGATTGCAATCAAGCTACTCATCAGCTGCGAACCCCGCCAGGCAGATCAAGCTCGGCGACTTCCTTTTGGACTGCAGCCAAGACAACCGAGACGTCATCTAGCGAGGGAGAAGCGGCAAATGAAATGGCAAGCAGCGTCAGGGGATGGACGTTCAAAGCGGTGGCGATCTGCTCCACTTTTCCCAAGGTGGGACTTTTGGTGCCCCGCTCTAGACTGCTGATGTAGGTTCGACTTGAAACAGAGGAAAAATCCTCTTGGGTGTAGCCCCGCGCGCGGCGGATTACCCGCAGAGCCATGGCGATATTGTTCAATGCATTCGAATGAGCTTCCATCTCCTCGATTAGGAAATATTGAATACAATAGGGCTACAATCTATAGTGTTCAAAAGATGGCTGACCAATGATTTCTTACTTTCGCAGTGTGTTGGCTGGGCTAGCTAGAGTCTCCCGTCGAAGAGCCCCCATGGCTAGCCTAAAATTTTCTCGGCCATATTTCTTTGTCGAGTACCGTACAAATAGCATTGGCGGAGGCATGGATAATATTATTTTGTCCAACGAAGACCTGCTGTTCGACTTTGTGAAGCAAAGTTCTGTGCAAGGCCATATTGTGGATCGCGTGAGGGTAATCTCACCTGGATACATGCAGGATTCAAAATTTTGGCATTTTGAAGATCTGGTAGCTGTATGGGAGGCAAAAGAACCTCATATGTATGAACCAGCTCTCGTGTACACACTGTCAACTGGTGTCGAATTAGTAAAATCAACTTGCTTCACTACGATAGAGCATTTAGGAAAGCGCAAACTGTTATATCGGGCTCCTTAAGGCGGGGGAAGTAGCAACTATATGCTCCATGCTTCTCTCGAAAAGCCGCTGAGCCGAGCCTCCTGAGACGTTTTTCCTTTAGTTAATTGAGGACATGACTATGACCGAGTTCTGTAACAATTCTGTTGCTGTGGGAATGAGTCTGTTCGGACTGTTTCTGTTAGTGGGTTCCGAATTTTCAAAATTGCAGGCTCATTGGGAGCAAAAACACACTCGCAATGACGATCTTTGATCGAATGCGGAGCCTCATTGCTTTTCGTGAACTTAGTTGAATCGACAGGGAGAGTAGGAGAACGCTTTTTTCCGTCCTTCAAAGGTTCCGCGATTGATTGAGCATCAGTCCCACGTTATTTACGTTGCGAATACCGCCTTGGACTTATCTATTTCATTCCAGCGCTAGTATGATTTATTGGTGTATATCTCTGCAACGGAAAATCGACGCTGAAATCTTTGGAATAGCCTTGACTGCGTTGCACCAACGGCATAAGCTGCACTGCGTGAATAAAGCACATCCGTTAGCCTTCGGTATGACCACCGTCCAACTGCAAGAGTTGGCCAAACAGGCTGTTCGTGACGCCATAACCAAGAACGTTCAGGCGGGTGTTTCAACAACCGTTCTGCTCAACGGGTGTGTGCAATCGCTTGATGCAAGTGATCTACGACTGCAGTCGCTCTTGAACGGACGGGGCGCGACTGGCCACGAGTCGTAGTGCAACGGAACTCCTTGTGGAAGGCCGTGCCCGTCATCGAAAGCTCGAACTTCGTAGGGTGTCATGGCGGCGTACCAGCTCGGACTAGTGAGGCTGGCTCTCGGGGGAGAGACCGCCACAATGGTGCCTTGAGGAAGGGCGGCTACCTCTAGCAGGGCCCGTGTCGGTTCAGTAGCGTACCCTTTGTCAAGCAATTTGCTGATGAAATCAGGTCTAGTTCGTACCGAGATTCCGAATTGCGGAATAAATGCCGCCTCATTTAAGGCGGTTCATATATCGAAGCACGTGGGTGGTGCAGCGGGCGGATTTAGGCTGGTTGCTGCCGGTCAGACACCCGACGGTGAACGGCGGCTGCGACCGAGAGCGGACTATGCAGAACAACAGCTAGCGCCTTTCTGATCCCCAAGACCTGACACACCCAGCGTAGTCAGTCATGGACGCAATCGTCTGGAATGGACATTGTTGTCGTGCGTACGGTGGTCACAGGCTACTATCACGTGAGCTTGCGCAATTCGGGACTGAAGGAGGGCTTTGTGCCAGGCAACAAGCGATTTATCGAATCCGCGCCCACTCGGGCCTGGCTGAGTCAATTCGACCCAGACTCGCAGCGTGTCATGATCGCGATGCTGAAGGCCATGCGCCTGGTGACGCGAGATATGTTTGCTGACGCGCTGCGCGCGCGACTGCTACAGGCTGCTGAAGGTACTTCGGGACGCATCGGACTTTATGTGGAACGCGAGATGCCGCAAAGGAACGGCCCGGTCTCGCCATTGTTCTCACAATCGAAAAAGCTCCCAAGACGTGCTACTGGCCCGGGACCGCGTCCCATCGAGCCAGACGAAAAACAGCCTGGCGATGTCGGCAGTGAGGGCATCGTGGCTCAACTCGTATCTGAACTTTGCCGTGAAATGCCGCAAAGCTTTGTTAGCCATCCAGGGCCCGACCAGATTCGGTCTCACGACAACCCGGTCAGAAAGTTCATATTGGTAACGGACCTCATCGGCAGTGGGCAGCGAGCCGAACGTTACCTTGATGCCGCCTGGGGTGTATTCTCGGTCAAGAGCTGGTGGTCGAGTCGGCGTACCAAGGGCTTGTCTTTCGAGGTCGTGGCTTATGCTGCGACCGAAGCCGGGCTGGATCGGGTTCAGAGCCATCACCTGCGACCTCGGGTCAGGCTCGTCGCCCATTGCCCAACCATCGAAACGTCATTCAACGAGGAAGACGCGGACGCCATCAAGCGCGTCTGCTTCCAATACAACCCGCGAGCGGCCGGGGCAAATCCGCTTGGTTATCAGGGCACCGGTGCGCTCATCGCGTTCGCGCACGGGGCACCTAACAACTGCCCGCGCATCCTGCATGCGCGCAGCAATGCCTGGGCTCCCTTGTTTGCGCGTCGTGTAACCGCTCAGACGCGATCCGAATTCAATGAAGAGTTGGATCCTGAGCAGGTCCAGCAACGGCTGGTAGATATGCGGCACCGACGCCTTTCGGAGGGCTACGTCTGGGCTCGAGCCCGCAAAGGCACCCTGGAAACCTATCTGGTGCTGGCGGCACTGTCACACCGTCCGAGAAGGATCGACGTTGTGGCTCGACGCACTGGTCTGACCTTACTCGAGGTCGAAGCGATGGTGCGTAAGGCTGAGACTCACGGCTGGATCGACAAGGAGTACAGGCTTACCGATACCGGGCAGACCTATCTGCGCGCCGCCAAGAAAAAGCGCCACGCGGTCCCCCCGACTAGCAGCGACATTGCAAAACCGTACTATCCTTCGACATTGAGGGTGCCAGCGTGACCGTCTAGTGATGCCGGCGTCGCAGGACGTTGGGCGGAGATGACTTCGGTCATCGAAGAGGGGGCACAGATTACTGTCGCTTCGCGCATGAGCTCCCGCTAGAGGCAAATCGCGCCCCGCCGTGACCCTAAAGGGCCGGCTCGGTGCCTCGCCTTCTCGGCGGGGCGTGACTTACCCTTCGGGTATCAAAGGTAGATGCAACGCTGGAACCCTCAACTTTTTCGTAAGCAGGCCTCGGGCGTGAAGCCCGAACTGCTGGCCCACCTAGTGAAAGTCGGCAGGCGCATCACTCAGGCCCACCGAGATGTCCAACCAGTCTTCACCTTGAGACATCTGGCAGCACTGAGCGAAGTCGACTATGGCTTTCTCCGGCAGACCGTGGCACGGCGGACGGAAGCCTATGCTGAATTTCGTATTAAGAAGCGGGCGGCCGAGCACCTGCCGCCGCAGTACCGCACGATATGTGTGCCGTCGCCCAGCCTGATGAAAGTGCAGCGCTGGATTACGCAAAACATCCTCGCCCATGTGCCGGCTCACAACTGTAGCGCCGCCTTTTCCAAAGGAGACAGCCTCTACAAGGCCGTGGAGCCGCACTGCCAGACGAAGTGGCTGGTCAAAATCGATGTAAAGAGCTTCTTCGAATCCATCTCAGAGTCAACCGTCTACAGGCTTTTCGACAGCCTGGGCTTCGAGCCTCTTGTCGCCTTTGAGATGGCAAGGTTGTGCACCCGCGACCAACACGATGTACAGCACAAGAAGGCGCAATCGAAAGACTACAGCCTTGCCTCGCTTTACGTCATTGAGCAGTACATTCATAGCGTTCAGGGCCATCTTCCGCAAGGTGCGCCAACCAGCCCCATGTTGGCCAACCTGGTCTGTCGCGGGCTCGACGAACGACTGGCAGCGATCGCTGAGGAGCAGGATCTCAACTACACCCGCTATGCCGACGACATAACCTTTTCCTCATCCGATCCGAACTACGGGCGCGAGATGGCAAAGGCCCTGATCCAAAGGGTCTATCGCGAACTTGCGCGGCAGGGCCTTAGACCCAATACAGCCAAGACAACCGTCGTCCCCCCCTCTGCGCGCAAGATTGTGCTCGGGTTGAGCGTGGAAGAGGAAACGCCGCGGCTGGCTCGGCATTTCAAAGACCTGCTACGGCAGCACATCCACTATCTCACGCACCCTGAGATCGGCCCGATCAAGCATGCAACGGCCCGTAAATTCGCATCAGTTGCCGGCTTAAGGCACCATGTAGGTGGATTGTTGTCTTATGCGGCGCAGATCGAACCGGATTGGGCTGCAAAGCAACGCATGCGCTTTTTAGAGATTGACTGGCCATGATCGACAGCGCTCAGCCACGCTGAAGGCATCTTTGCGCTGCAGGACCACGTTACTTGGCAGATCTACGCCAGCTTCGCCACGCAGATAATCTTCCGGACCGCGCAGGATGCCGAGGCGCGCCAGCACGCCCCGCAAGCCGCCGCACGTACACGGCGCTCACGCGTCACAGGGAGGAATGTTGAATGGCGGCTACCGAGCACACGATGAAAATGCCCGAACTCCTGGTCTTTGCCAAGATGTTTGTAGTTGGCTTGGTTGCCGCAGAAGTCTGCAGGACAACCTACTACCTGGGGACTGCGTTTGCTCCTGCGATAGCCGACTTTTCCCTTTGGGCCAGGGGAATACCGGTTCTCATCGGACTGGCGGTCTGCGTGGTCTACGCCGTCAATCGTGGCGCGCATGTTTCTGCCGTACAAATGGGGCGAAGCCTTCGTTTCGATCTACTCATCGCAATGTGCTTGGGGGTTTGGTCAAACCAGTTGGCCATGCCTTGGCTTTCTAAGTTCCACTCAGCATTGAGAGCGTCGGACCCTTGTTGGGCGCCAGTTGCTTTTCTGCTGTTCTGCACTGTGCTTTTGTCCCCGATAGTCCAGCAACATTGGCCTAGGAGGAGGCAGACTACTTCGCAACTCCATTTCCTTGCGGACGAAGAGATCAGGCGGCAGAACGACGATCTGCTCTCGAACGAGACCCAAGCAAAGTCTTTCGCAGAGATAGTCCTCGCCAGCGGCGCGCACTCGGGATTGGTGTTCGGTGTGGATGGACCCTGGGGCGTAGGCAAGACAAGCTTCATCAATCTTGCCGAGCGCTACTGGGAACGAGCCGCGGACAAGGTGATCGTTTGTCGGTTTGAGCCTCTTCGATACGCATCGGAGCCAGATCTTGCCGATCGCTTGATTCGCGACCTGTCCGCCGCGATTCAAAACAGGGTCTTTGCTCCGGAGTTCCGCCCTGCAGCCTCTAGATACTCTCGGCTCATAAAGGGAAAAGCAGACGTTTCGTTCCTGGGCTTCAAGCTTTCGCTGGAGCCGTCCCAGGAAACGGTCGATGAGCTGCTTGACGACATTGACGAGGTACTTCGTCGCATCGGTCGACGTGTGATCGTTGTCATCGACGACTTGGACCGTTTGGATGCGAAGACCGTCAACAACGTCCTGTTCGCAACGCGGCGCACCTTCAAGCTGTCGCAAGCGACATATGTCCTTTGCTATGACACCGAGGTACTGGCCGGCAGCAAAGAGGAGGGATCCAGGGCGCGGGAGTTTCTTGAGAAGTTCGTAACTGTGAAACTGAGTTTGTTCGTGGACAGCTCCAGCATCCGCAACTTCTTGCAACGCGACTGGGAAAAGAGCGAGAGCCAGCTCGAGTCTGTGCCATCAGACACTATGGTGAAGCTTGGAGCCGTACTCAACGAGCTTGCGGAGATCTTGGCTGGAGAGTCCGCCGCCAAGTACCTTCCATTGATCGGCGATCTACGCAAGGTGAAGCGCTTCATCAATGCCATTCTTCTCATGCAGATCGAGAAAACCGATCTTGGGCGGACTGATTTCAACAAGCGTGACCTCATCCATCTGATGCTGTTGCATCTGAACTATCCCGGATTGTTCAGGCGCATATATGCCGAGGAGACAGAGGGGCGCAGTGGTACTTTCTCAGTTCGGCGCAAATACGACGAATCAGAGTTCAAGAACGCCGATGGTTTTGAACAGGTTAAGGAAGAGCACCCTGGTTCTGCCAAGTTCCTGTTGGAGCAGTTGTTTGATGTGGGTGTCTTGAAACTGGGCGACGGGCGCAACATTGAAGAGTCGGTTCTTCGGTCTCGGGCGTGCTTCAACAAGGGCGACACCAGAAACCTAGAGAGCTTTCTAAAGCTCATCGTGCGCTTTGCCACGCCGGAACCGCAGGAGACCTTTGTTCTTTACCAAGCAGCGGTGGATCGGGTTCGCAAGGGTCGAAAGATTGCCTCAGTCTTCGCGGAAGCGGAGTTTGCTCTCGAGAAACAAGAGACCACACACGATCAGTTCTGGCGGGTACTGGTCAATCACGCCCACGACTTCACCAGCCAGACCGCAGAAGACGCCATCGAAACGCTCGTTGCGTATCTGCCGTGCTACTCGTCGTTCGACAACGATGACCGTGGACTGCGGCCGAGGTCGATCTACTCGCTCTTGCGGCTATTGGATCGCGCAGGCTGGGGGCGAACTGCGGGCCTGCGACGCGTGAACAGTCCGGAGAACGTCATAGAGATCGCGTGGCGCATCTTTGGCGAGGAAAAGTTTGTTGGTAAAGGTCTGCTGGAGCGGCTTGCCACCCCAGAGCGCGGCATTCTGGGCTGGAACGACCTCATGCTCTTCAGGCTACAGTGCTCGGCGGATCGCGGTGGACAGTTGTACAACCTGCACACTGCGCTCATCGTCCACCAAGACATGTCTGCTCCAAGTTCAGGGTTGGTCAGTCAGCTGGCGCTGATGGGGATGAGGACGTTGTCTCAGCAGGTCTTCGCGCACTTCAAGCGCACCTACATCGAGCCTGGACGAAACTTCATCGCTGAAGCACGGGGAGTGCCTGTAGATGCGTTCCTCGGCCAGGCCTTTGCGCATCTACGTGAGGAGGCTTCGCTGGACCCCGGATCCGATCAAGGTGACACAACAATTGCCCGTCGAGTTGCGGCCGCACGGTCCTTTGCCGCGTCGTTCGTCATTTATCATCTCAGCAATGCACTGCCCCCTAACGGCTCTGGCGTCGGATGTGGTTACTACGATGAAAGCGGTGCCGAAGATGGAGGCAGCATCTCCAGATTGATGAACGACTACGTCTTTGGCCATTGCTTTAGTCCGATCGTCGATGGCGACAACGTGCAGCTGTTCCTCGACCACTGCCTTGCCCACCTGAGCAGCCCCTTCCACACGGGGCGAGACGAAGAGGGCTATGTCGCGACCAAGTCGGGGCTACCAGGTGGGTTGGATCCGAAGGCTATGGGAAGGTATTGGCTGACGCATCGCAATCACATTCTGGGACTTGGCCTCCAAGGCAGCGGGCGATGCGTTTTTTTGCCTAGCTACACGGCGTTCTATCGAGACGATCTCGAGGGGGTTTTTGCTGTGCTCGATGAACTGGCTGAGGAGGCGGTCTCCGCTACGCCTGTTCCAGACGCTTGAGTGTGATCCTCGGACAACTTGGACCTATCAATTCGGATGTATCGCATCCAGGCAGACTTGGCGTTCAGCCCGGATCGGCTGTTGTCCGGGCCGCCGCCATAAACCGGCATACGCTCTCCTGCTGCTAAGACTGCTTCACGCTATTCACGGGAAAGCTGGGCCGCTGAATACCAACGGCCGCAATCGCTGCAGAACCGACCGCAGGCATGACACTCCATGCAGGTCAGAGTCATTCGCCCATGGCCACCTGAACGTTAGCTGCAGCGGTCACCTGTCATTCGATGCAGGCCGGCTGCGACCGCTTGAGCCTCGAGACCCGGGGACCGGGGACTCGCCGGCCGGCGCGCGCCACCGGGCCGCGAATGACCGGTCGCGGCCCGGGTGAATTTGAACTTCCGCCCCTGAATCGTCTTTCGTAGGGTCGACTGAGTTGCCAGCAAGCAGCCTCTCAGCTGTCGCCTGACCCTTGGCGGGCCGTATCCGAGTGCGAAAATATGCGCAAAAAGGGAGATTCGCCATGGCCCAGCAACAGTATCCGGTCGAGGTCCAATCGGACTTCTTGGAAAAGATCACTCGCGCGAAGCCAGTGCAGGCCTTGGCTGAACTTATTTGGAATGGCCTGGACTCGGATGCCGCCCGAGTTTCTGTCTCGTTTGGGCACAACGAGATGGAAACTCTCTCGGAAGTCATCATTCGAGACGATGGCAACGGAATTCCCAGGGCAAGGGCGCCAGAGTTTTTTCGGCGCCTCGGCGGGTCATGGAAGAAGCCGGGAGGCTCCACCGAAACCGGAAGGTTCCTGCACGGCCAAGAGGGGCGCGGGCGGTTCAAGGCGTTCGCCATTGGAACCCGCGCTGAATGGGCTGTCACATACAAGCGCGACGAGAAGCTTTGGAAGTATTCGATCACGATGTCAGCCAACGACATTCGCCATGTGAATATCTCCGATGAGGTTGAAGTCTCAAAGCCGACTGATACTGGTGTCACCCTGACGATTTCCGATCCCCACAAAGATTTTCGCTCGTTTGTGAGCGACGCCGGCATTCACGTATTGGCCGAAGTCTTCGCCCTTTATTTGGCCGACTATCCCGATGTCAATGTGACCATTGGCGGCAAGCGAATTGATCCGGCCCAAATGATCGCCAGCCGGAAGGCCATCAACTTGGCCGACATCGAAGCCGGTGGAAAGACACATCCCGTCCGGCTCGAGATCGTTGAGTGGAAAGGGCTGTCCAACCGAGCTCTGTTTCTCTGCAACGAGAAGCGCTTCCCGCTGGTGCAGGTTGATCGTCGATTTCACATCGGCGACTTTCAGTTCACGGCCTATCTCGCATCCTCCTATCTGACGGTCGCGCAGAAGGAGGGGACCGTTGACCTGGCGGAGATGCAGACGCCCGTCGTGGCAGCCATCGACGAGGCCCAGAAGACGATCAAGGACTACTTTCGGCAGCGCTCAGCCATGGAGGCGCGCAGCTACGTCGAGGCGTGGAAGACGGAGAATGTGTATCCCTTCGACGGCGATCCGGCCACGCGCGTTGAAGAAGTCGAGCGGCAAGTGTTCGAGATCGTCGCGGTCAGTGTCGCCAAGAATCTGCCCGAGTTCGGCAGCTCCGCCCCGCAGAACAAGTCCTTCCAGCTTCGGATGCTGCGGCAGGCGATTGAGAAGAGCCCCGAGGAGCTGCAGGTCATCTTGAACGAGGTGCTGCGGCTGCCTAAGCGCCAGCAAGAGGAGCTCGCAGGGCTGCTGCGCGACGTGTCGCTGTCGTCGATCATCAGCTCCGCCAAGATCGTGGCGGATCGCTTGAAGTTCCTGACCGGCATTGAGGCGGTGCTGTTCGATCCCGAGCCCAAGAAGCGGCTCAAAGAGCGCAGCCAGTTGCATCGCATCGTCGCCCAGAACTGCTGGATGTTCGGCGAGGACTTCATGCTGTCGGTCGATGATCAATCGCTGACCGAGGTTCTGCGCTCGCACAAGAAAATTCTCGGGGAGGACATCGTCATCGACGCCCCGGTCAAGCATGTCTCGCAGGAGCGCGGAATCGTGGACTTGATGCTGTCCCGCTCCACCAGGCGGCACAACTCCGATTCGATCACCCACTTGGTGGTTGAGTTGAAGGCTCCGAAGGTCAAAGTCAACACCGAAGAGATTTCGCAGATCGAGGGCTATGCCGCCTCGGTCATGGATGACCAGAGGTTTCGCAACGTCAATGTGTCGTGGGTGTTTTGGGTAATCAGCGACGATGTCGGCCCGCACGCGAGGTTCCGCATGACCGACGAGTCGGGCTTGATCCACAAGAAGGACAACGTCTGCATCTTCGTGAAGACCTGGGGCCAGGTGTTGGCGGAGAACAGAAGCCGCATGAAGTTCTTCCAAGAGCGGCTTGAATATCAAGCTGACAAAGGCGCCTCCCTAAAGCACTTGCAGGAGCACTACGCCAAATACTTGGAAGGCGTCTTTGATCCCGAACCTGCCCCAGCCAGCGGAGAAGTAGTCGCGGCGGCAAAGTGAGCGCCTCGCTTGCCTGAGATCGCGCAACGGGAGGGGCGGATTTGCCGACGGGTACAGGCTTGTCAGAGTCATTCACCGGCAGAGCTCCGAGCGACCGGTACATCCGAAACTAGACATTCGCCCAGTGGTGGCTCGTAGATTCCTGTCAGGGCTTTTCCTCGACAAGCCGCCGGAGACTTTGAACAGGTTCTGAGGCGGGTTCAGCGGTCTTTCACCGCGTCGAGGAAGGACTGCTGAAGCAGCTTACGCATGAAATTGTTGCCCTGCAAGCGGCCCATTGCGGCCGGCCAGGCAGCAAGCAGTGACTTGCGGTGCCTGTCCCAGGCCAGTGGCCGATGGTAGACGGCGACATAGCGGATCGGGTCGGCGTCGCAGACGTAGACCTTGCAGTCATCCGCTTCTTCTTCCGCAGCGGACCAGCCCTCCATGCTGAGATGGGGCATGTGTTCCCACGCCGTGGCCTCCAGCTTCGGCGGCCGTCCCGGGTTCACCTTGGTGGCGATCAGCTCCCACGAGATCCAGGGCCCGGACAGGAAGGCCTGCAGCCGGACGCGTCCGGATCCTGTCGTGGCCAGATGTAGAACGCCGTCCGAGCGCAGGCTCATTACGGGTTGCGAGGCTTCTTTGCCCAGCGACATCGACATCAGCACCTCGTCGAAGGCGCTGCGGAACCAAGCCTGCAGGTTGCCCAGGAATCGGCCCGCTTGCTCCCACTGTTCGTCGTCCCTGGCGACTTCTCCATCGTTCTTGAAAAAATCCGGCAGCGCGGCGCGGCTGCGGTAGCTGCACGGCGGCGCCGCTCCGAAGCCGAAGGAAGTGCGCAGGCAGCCGGCGAGGGCGCCCAGGCGCTTGGCCAGTCCGCTTAGGAGCGCGCCGCCGGCAGCCTCCTGCGCCACGAACTGCAGCAGCCACACGGCGCCGTCCGCGCAGGCTAGCCAGGCCCAGTCCAGATTGCGGCTTTCCTTCGCCAGCCAGGCTTCGTCGTGCTCCGCGCCCGCGGCGAATAGTGGCGCGCGCAGCAGCCAGAACCCGCACACCCGTTCCAGCAGCACCGCCTGCGTGCTGAAGCGCGCAAGCGCCAGCGGCTGGTCCACAGAGGCCGCGCAGGCTAGCGTATTCCAGCCGATGTCGAAGCGGAACGCGTGTTCGCCTTCTAGCGCTTCGACGTTGACGGGCTCTGCCTCGCCCAAGGCGGCTGCGAGATCGTCCGCCGCGCCGGCCGAGTTCTCTGCCACCAGCCACTCCGCTTGCGAGGTGTAGCGGTTGCGCCGCTTCGGCACGGCCACGGTCCTCAGGAGGGGATTGACCGCCGGAAGCGCACCGCGCCAACGCAGCACGCCAAGCTGCGGAAAATGGACGGCATCGCCCGCATCGCCGGCGCATTCCCCGAGCAGCGGAGCGATCCGTGCCGGCGGCTGCGGCTGCACTCCCTCGGCGTCGCGCGGCAGGCCCTCGTCCGGGAAGAACACCGCGCGCATCGGCGTGGCATCCACGGGCGCCGCATCGGCGCCGGGATCGAGCAGATCGTCCAGGCTGACCTTGCCCATGTCCTCGTGGTGGCGCTTCATGTCCATGCGCAGGTCGCTGCGCACCTTGGCCAGGATCACGCGCGTCACCTGCGGTGCGTCCAGCGTGCCATCGAGGTAGGGAAACTCTACCTGCAGCCGCGGCGCGCCACGCGGGTCGGCCGCGGGCCGGTAAGCGCCCAGCCGCCGGCTGATCTGGCTGCCGAAGCGGTCCACCCGCCCGATGCGCTGCTCCAGGTCGCCCGGGGTCCAGGCCACGCCGTAGTGGACGACCTCGTCGCAGAACAGGTGCAGGTCGACGCCTTCCTTCAGCACGTCGGTGCAGACCAGAACGTTGGGATGGGTCGGAAACTTGAACTGGAGGACGGCATTGCGATCCTCCAGCCGTCCCGAGCGGCCGAACACGGGCTGCATCCGGTCGAAAGCGCCATTGGCGCGGTCGTGCAACTGGGGCCACTCGGTCGCACCTTCACCGCGCAGGCACTTGTCGACGATGGAATCGAAGCCGTCGATCCAGCGCCGGAAGCGCTCGCGCCAGTTAGCGGCATAGCTGGCCAGAGGCGCTGGACCGAGGTTGCCGGCCAGGAAGCGTAGCAGCAGCTCGGGCAGGACCTGCGGCTGGTCGTCCACCTGATCGACGTAGCGGCGCAGCACGTACAGGTCGACCAGCAGGTCGGACTGGCGAATGGACTGCAGCAGGCAGCGCTTCAGCGTGGCCAGCTTCCAGGGGTCGGCAGCGGCCCAGGTATGCGCTTCCTCGCCCGCGCATAGCGCGACGAGGCGCGTCCACCAGCCGTCCGCGGCGGCCCACGCTGCGTCGTCCTGCGGCAGCGAATCCTCGGGCCGCGCCTGCAGGAAAAAGCGGAACGGGTTGCGCGCCAGCGAGCGGTCGCGCAGGCGGGCCTGGAAGGAATTCAGCTTGCCCTTGTCCTGGATCGCCTTGAAGTAGTCGAGCGAGACGGCCACAGGTGCGATCTCGCCATCGTCGTCCCTGTCGACACGGTCCTCGGGTTCGACGGGGCCCTCGTCCTCGTTGTGGGCCGGCGTGTTCCAGAACTGCCCGTCCCGCCAGGGCTGTGCGCGGAGCTTGACGCCGGCGGGCGGCGCCAGAAGCCAGTCGCGCCACACGGCCAGCCTGTGGTCCACTTCCTTCTGGAATTCGTGCAGCAGAGCGTCGCGCAGTTCCTCCACGGTGTCGAGGCGCCGGACGAAGACGAGCGACTTGTGCGTACTGCCGTCCTTCAGGCTGCGTTCGAAGATCTGCCGCACCACCTCGCTCAGCTTGGCATGTGGCAAGGAACGGGGCGCGACCGTGCCATCGGCGGCCGGCAGAGCGAGATGCGCCGAAGCCCTGTTGAAGCTGGCCGTGAGCGCGTCGATGCTGGCGCGGTCCACCAATTCATCGGCCTTCGCCGGGTCACCGTCGTCCCGGTGCTCGAACTCCGGTGGCTTCTCGGCGGGCCGGGCGCGCACCCGCACCGACGAGGCCAGCGATTCGAATGAGGAGCACTCGCCCTGGCGGAAGCGGTTGTTCTTGCCGTCGAGCGCGTCGACCAGGCGCTTTTGCACCAGGGCCATCGTCAGCGTCATGAACGGATCCGTCGCGCCGGAGATGCGCACGCGCTCGTAGCGCCGGTACTCCGTCTTAGGGTAGGGCTTGCCCTCCGCGTCCTCGTAGGTGCGGATCCGCCGCACCATGAACTCTTGCATGATCTCGACGACGTCCTGCGTATCCGGCGTGCCGGACCGCAGCCGGCGCGCGATGCGTGGCGAGTGGTGCACGGGCAGACAGCTGCAGGCGCCGGCGGCGGCCGGCCCCAGGTACGTGTCGAGGCAGGCCAGGCTTTGCGTGCCGCTGTGCAGCGGCGTGGCGCTGAGGAACAGCCAGCGGCGCGCGTGCGGGTTGAAGAGACCCAGGATGTGCCGGTTCTGCTGGTTGCCCACGTGGCGCAGATACTGCGCTTCATCGAAGACGGCCAGTGCGATGCCGCGGGCGCAGAGCAACTGGCCGAGCCGCGCCGCATAGCGGGCCTGCAGCAGCTTGCCGAAGTGCTCGACGGCGGTCTCTTCGCGGGAAGCCTGCGCCCTGGCGATCTCCGCCCGGTCGTCCGGCGACGGCTCCGCACCCAGCAGCGCCAGCGCCTCGGCATAGACCGCGAACATCGCGCCCGGCTGGTAGCCGCCGTCGTCGGGAAAGCCGAACCACAGGGGTCGGCTGAACGAGGAGTAGCGCAGCAGGTGGATGCGCCGGTCGCCGCGCTGCAGCGACAGGGCGAAGTCGCCCAACCGCTCGTGCAGCGCGATGGTGCTCACGGCGCGTCCCGTCCGCGCGCTGCGCAGGCGATCGTCCAGAGGAAGGTAGCAAGTGCGGGTGAATGCGTCCCACTCGCGCACCCACTGCTCCTGCAGCGTCTTGCCCGGACAGACGATCACGACCTGCGCGTCGGGGTCTTCCAGCAGCTGCAACGCGATCAGCGCCATCGCTTGCCGGGTCTTGCCCATGCCGACCTCGTCGGCAAGATAGCCGAAGCCCTTGCTGCGCAGAAGCTGCCACAGCGCCGCCACGCCATCGCTTTGCGTGCGCGCCTGCGTGCCGGCGCCGGCGCCGCCGCCGTCGAAATCGATGAAGGTGCGCAGCTGGCCAGCGGTCAGCGGCCCGGGCAGGAGGTTGTCAGCCATGCGCGGCCCCCACTTGCTGGCGGAACCAGGCGATGAGCATGTCGCTGCGCTGGCTGGCCTTGCTGCGCGGAAACATGCGCGCGAAGGCTTCGGACTGGCCCAGCAGCGCGCGCACGCGCGCCTCCGGTTCATTCAGGTCTTCCCGCATGGCCGCACGAAGTTCGGCCTGGCCGGCCCGGGCCGCGGCCGATGTCGGTAGCGCCTCGACGGTCGCCAGCAGTTCGGCGAGCTGCACATAGCGGACGATCAGTGCCTCGTCGCCTTGAGCCTGCTGAAGCGCGACAGCGCGGTACAGGACGCGGGGGCCGAAGGGCGAGCTGGCGTCGAAGGGGTCGAGCTCGCGGTGGCTCTCGAAGTAGCGGCGCATCTGAAAGGTGGCCTGGAAGAACGCGAACAGGTCGAGCGAGGGCGCGCTCGATTCGTCCTCGACGCCGTCCTCCTCGTCGGAATCGCCCTCGCGCTGCGCCCGCTTGTTCACGTCCTCGGGCTGCTGCTTGGGCTGCAGGCTGCGCAGCAGCTTCAGCACAGAGGAAAGGCGCGGCCGCGGCCGGTAGCCCAGCGCTTCTTCGGGCGCATCGAGCTGCAGCACCAGCCCGGTGAACTTTGCTTGCGCGCCGCCCTTCAGCGCGTACGCCACCTCGAAGCTCTTGATCGTGCGCAGCGATTTCGCCGGGAAGGTGAAGACCTGCGGCACCTTATTGCGGACGTCGATGCGCGCATCCCATTCCCCGATCGCGAGGCTGGCGGCCTGCAGCACCGCGCCTTCGTGAAGGCGCACGCGCACGACCAGCTTGCGCGCCTGCCAGTCGCAGGCGGCCTCGGCGTCGAAGGGCGGCAACGGCGGCGCGCCTTCGGCGTCCGGATCCTTGTCCTGCTGCGCGTCCGCGGGCTCGTCGCGCCTGGCGAAGAGGCCTTGCCACGGCGAATCGCCTTGGATGCGATAGCGCAGCATGGCCTCGACGTTGGACAGTATGCCGCCGCCGTGCGACCACGCCGCCGTCGTGAAGTTGGCCGAGCCGGTGGACAGCACGTGCTCGCCGGGCCGGCTGAGAAGGACGGCCTTGGCATGCGACGCCCGCTCGGCGCCCTCAACGAAGTGCCCGTATTCATGGCGGCCCGCGGCGGTGCCGGCGGGACGCAGCGTCCGGCCGTCGGGCGCCGGCGCGGGAACCAGCATGCAGTCCCTCACACCTAGCTGGCGCACCAGTTCGTCGACGCCCGCCCAGTACGGCGAGACCACCACCGCGCGCTCCCAGTTCTCGCCGGCGGCGATGGCCTGAAGCAGCGCCGTGCCCGCTTCCCCTCCGCCGGCCAGCGCCGGCGGCCACGCCAGATGCAAGGTGGGCGTGCCGGGGCGCTCCGGCGCGAGGGATGCCTCGTCGGCCAGAGCCGTCGCGACGTCCTGCAGCAGTTGGGCAATGTCACCTTCGGCCCGGGCGTTGACGTTGCCGGCGAGGCCGGTGCGCTCGCGCGCCTGCGCCTGCAACCAGCGCAGCAGCGGCAGCAGCGCGTCGCGATGCTGGCGCGTGACGGGGGTCACGCCCGCCACCTCGCGTTGGATGGCCCAGCCCGAAAGCGACAGGTTGCCGCTGCTGGCCGTGAGCCACAGCGCTTGCCGCGACGGAGCGGCCACCGAGGGGCCGCCGAGCAGCATGAGCTTGGGATGGAAGCGACCGGCTTCCAGCCCCACCGGCAGCAGCCCGTAGCGCATGTCGCCCTTGGCCTGAGGATTGGCGGACCGGTCGCACACGACCAGCGTGCGCACCGAGCGCAGCGCGTCGTTCAGTTCGGCGCGCACCACCTTGCTGCCCTTCAGGTCCTCCAGCGGCATGCCGGCCAGCAGGGGCAGCACGTTGCCTTCGAAGAAGGTCGACGAAAAGGTGAAGGTGGTTAAGAGGGCCCAGGCGGGCTTGCCGCCGGCGAACTGCGCCAGCATCTGCTCCAGCGCGTTGCGCATCACGGGCGGCTCCGTCAAGCGCCCTCCTTGAACAACTGTGTGTGGATCGTGCCGGCGGCGGCGAGGTAGTAGCCGTTGATCCAGGGGGTGCCGCCCGCCAGCCGCTGCCGCACTTCGGGCAGCTTGCGGTCTTCGCCGAGCGGCGAGACGACGCGGCCCTCTTCGATGGCGAGTAGCGGCTCGGCCCCGCGTTCCCGCACCAGCCGCTGGTGGTGTCCCGCCAACTCCTGCAGGAAGGACAGCGGCGAGCCCTGCGCCAGGTGGCCGGCGAGCAGGGCGATCTGGCCGTCGCGCTCGCCGGCGTTGGCGTCGAACAGCGCCACGAAGCGTTCCGCCTTCGCCTTGTGCGCCGCATGCTGCGGCTCCAGGAAGGCGGCGGCGTAGTCCAGTGTATGGCGGTCCAGCGCCCGCAGCAGGTCGAAGCTGTTCTGCAGCACAACCAGGAATTGCTCGCAGTCCGCGACGCGCGTGAGCGAGGGCAGCAGCGCGCTGGCGGCGTCCGGCGCATCCTGCAACCGCTGGGCCAGTTGCGCGACGAAGCGGTCGGGGCTCGGTGGCTTCTGTCCGCGGATCGCGGCGCAGTGCCGCGCCAGCGCCACTTGCGCCGCGTTGCCCAGCAGGCGGACCTGCAGCACTTTCGTCAGCGGCTCTGAGGCGAGGACCTTGCGCAAGGCCGCGCGCAGCGGCTCCGACGCCGCGAGCACCCCCTGCGGTCGGTAGGACAGGCGGCGGTCCTCCAGCACGCGCTGGAAGTCCGGCTTCAGCGCCTGCGTGGCCGCAGCGGACCAGCACTGTTTCAAGGCGATGGCCACTTCCGGCGCCAGGTTCCACTCGCCATCCAGCAGGCCCGCACGCCGGCAACTGCCGCTGTAGTACTGGTAGAGGCCGTTCACCACGGTGCCTGTATCACTCGTGTTCACCCGGAAGCCGCCGGGGCTTCCCAGCGCGCGCGTGCCGTAGCAATGCAGCTTGCCGGGTTCGGCCCAGAGGTAGTGCTCCAGCATCCCTTCCAGCAGCCGGAAGCATGCTCGGAACTTCCGGTCGGCGAGGTCCTTCAGCGGGTTCTGCGTGAGCCAATGGATCAACAGGACCCCCTTGATTCCGTCCAGAATGCTCACCCCCGATGCGAGGTTGGGCACAAGCTCCCTGCCGATTCCGCTCCACACCGGGAGGACGCCGACGGGGTCGCGGACCGAGGTGGCGCGGACGAGCACGGGATCGGGGGCGGTGAAGAAGGGGAGGCCAGTGACAGTCTCGACGCTGCCTGCGTTGGAACTCATCTCGGCATTCTGCAACAACAGTGCGCCATGTCGCGTCTCTGGATCGCTACATGTGCATGTGGATCGGCGGCGGAGACGGCTACTTGGCCCCATAGGCGCACCGCTGCGGCCCTGATCGCCGAGCGCGTTGGGCATGAGGGTCAGGACCTAGGAGAGCTATGGCCGCATTACCTCGGAGAGCAGCCGTCATAACAAGCGCCGAACGTCCGAACCCAATGACTGCTTGGTGCCAGCCAGCGGGAGGACGGTCAGCTTAGCTGAGCGACAGCAACCGCTGCGATACGGCCATTGGTTGCACTGTGCCTACTTAACACTTCCCATCAAAGTATTCTCGTCCCGATCCATTTTGTGGCTTCTAAAACTAAGATGGTCTGGCAGACAACACCACATGGCAGTGGCGCAATTTCTCCTTCAGTTCGCGTTGGACTACAGGGCTGGACAAGCCGGTAGTTCCTTCGCACGCAACCAGATTTTCCCGACAGGAGTCAGGCCACCCCTCCAAATCGTCATCAAGTGCCAGCCACTGTCGGGGCTTTCGGCGACGAGCGTCATCTTGAACTTGCACACCACGGGGCGTGGCGTGAAACATGGACAGATTCCAGGGATCCACGCCATGGACACGCTTGTGGTACGTCCCACCAATGAACCGCGCACGCAGAGAGGCCGGAAGCCGTTTGAGGGTTGCGCTGTATCCGGGGCGGATGCACCAGGTGCTACTCAGTACCAGAGCAACTGCCGGGTAGGGGTCAAGCACCGATTCCAAGATATGCTCCCATTCGAAAAGAGAATGTCCTGCAGCTTCATACGGGCTCATGTAGATTCCCTTGCGGGGATGCCAGAGCACTTTTTCATGGTGAACAACACCATCGAGGTCCAGGTACAGAACGACGTCCGCGCTGCGGGGAGTAGACGCAGGGAGATACGGGGCGTTCTGGCTAGAGGGCATAGCCGTAGGGATTTTGCATGGTGTTAATTGGTTGGCGGGTATGACGACAGGTCCATACCGGACTCACGACTAGCCAACTCCCTACCTGTGCTTACGAGTAAGCGCCGGATTGGGTTCGCAAGAGCAAGCTCTTCACGACTTCCAGGCCGTCCGGCTCAATGAGCACATCGATAGGTCTTCGACTTCCCAAGGCTGGGACCACCCCAGTAAGCCAACGGTCCAGCAACGCCCTTGCATCAAAACCGGCTTGTTCTCCTGACTCAGCGAGCATGCCCTGTCCGAGCACGGTGAGCGTGGCGATGTCGTCTTCAAGGGCCATGGCTTGCTCCGTGGAAATGGCTGCGGATCAGTGCGCAACACCGATGGTGCAATTCTTGGGGTTGAGCGTCAAATTTGGGCCTTTGCAGGCGGCAGGTCTGAGTCACATTTGTCATAGGCGATCCATGCCGATGCCTTCCTTGAGCGCACGGATCTCGCCGAGAATGCGTTTTCGTACTTCTGGCGGCAGAACCGTAGCCATCGGGGACGCCTGCCTAAGTTCCTGCGCTCGGTGGGTTCTCCCGAGTGCCTTACGCCACCTGCCATGCTCAAGAATGTCCTTCCACTCAATCCAAAGATTCGCCGAGCGTTGGTCCCCAGTATCCAGCCACTTTTGAAGAACTGCCTGGGCCTGCTGGAGCAACGCAGGGTCAGCGCGAACGCGCCGCACCGCTTCTTCATGGAGGGCGAGACTTTGTAGATCCTGGATACGGTGGCGCGTGGTGTCTGCGGAAACGACGATTCGAGCCAACGGCGCTTCGCGGCTTGCCCCTGCAGCCTCGGTATTTGACGTGACCGGTCGCATAACGTCATCCGCCAACAACGCCAAGTCACCCACGATGCCCAACGCGGACATGACTCTCAAGTAAGTACCGATGGACGGCGTGGGATCTCCCGCTTCGACCGCTCTCAGTGTTGCGCGCGAGATTCCCACGCGGCTCGCCATCTCCGCCGTGCTCAGGCCTTGGGACTCTCGGAGGCGCCGGAGCCTGTCGCCAAATTTGAGGAGCAAGTGGAGCTGCAGCACTGAGGAGTTGCTGGAGACGAGCATTTGTTCGAATGCTTGGCTGTGTATGTATTCGTTATAGCAAACTGACACACGAAAAAATTGCCGCGGATGGCGTACCAATAAACCCCTAAAGAGATTGGCGGAGGCAACTATCTCGAACGCTTCTGGGCATCATTTGGCGTGGCAGTGTATGGGAGTCGTCGGGCTCATAGGCCCGTCTCACACTCTTCGCTGCCACGCCCTTCAGTTCACGCGAAGCGGGCTCATGAGCATTGATACTGCTATCGGACGGTGGGTTTGCCATGACGATCCAATCAGTAATTGGACTGACAGGGTAGCAATTGTGATCCCCTTATGTCCATCCGCCATGGGGACCTACCGCCGCCGAATTCTGCTTTAGAAGAGCGCCTGGTCACCTGTCATCGGTGCCGGCGGATTGGTCAGATCGAAATAGACTCAGTGTTCAGGTGCGCCCGGAATACGCAATGGGTTTGCGCCCCTGGCGGTTGGTCTATAGGGGGTACGAACCGAAGGTCTAGATTGATTTGCACGTGATGGAGCCGACTCGCTACCGAACGATCTTCCATCACAACACTCGGATGAGTGGGACCGCAGCAGCTTTGCTGGGTACCGCGTCCATCCCAAAAAGAAGGGTCGCCCAGTACATGGATGACCCGTTGCGGCTCGCCAGTCTCAGTTTTGTGATCAATCATTCCCGCGGTCAACGAGCGTTTATGAACTCAAGGCTTGCTGTACTGTGCAGTGTGAGTACCAAGTCGGTCTTCTCGAATATTGTCAGATGCTTGCCGGCCGAACCGGCGGCTCAGATTTTGTCTTGGCGTTATTCTGCTACAAATATTTGGATTACATGAACCGGCCAACTAATGCCCACACCATGTCACCAAAAATGAAGCTATACAACTCCTAGAATAGTTTTGCATGCAATAGGGGATTGCAATACGGTCGCCATTCCTCATCATCTCCCACTGGTAATCGATCATCGCGTCAATGTTTTTGCATACCGGACTGCCCCTTGTCGCACTCACTCAAAAGCACGTCGTGCAATAACTCGCGTCAAGCCGATTGGCCATGAAATCCACTGTTGAATTGAGCCCTGACGACATTTTTGAACAATGGCTAGAGCGTTGCTCGAACAATGACCAGCGGGCCATCAATGATTTCGTTTTCTACAGGTACTTTTGGACTTCCTGGACGGCCTACTTGGAAACCAGTGGAGACCGTGAGAATCCCAAGAAGACCTATTGGACCGAAGTGGACGGCGCTTTCATCAAACAGTTTCTTGACTCCGGTATCGAAGCACGCGGTAAGGGTGGCAACGTCAGCATGATCACCAAACGCCGGTACTGGCGCCTGCTTGAGCGGGTATACGACTATGCTGTGGACCTCGGGTTGATTCCAGTGAATCCAGCTACTGCCCTTGTCGCAAAAGAAAAGCCTCCCTCGGAAGATCCCAAGGGGGCCATCTTGTTGCCCGTTGTCTGGGAGCAGTGCTTCAAGATCCTTCGGGAAGGCTGCGAAGACTCTGTGGGCCTGAAGCCCATCGACCTCCGCAACCGGGCGCTCTTGCTGGTGCTCTTTGAGTTGGGGCTGACCTCGGCTGAAATCCGCGCGCTCACGGTCGAGTCCTTCGTAGACGGCGGGGGAGGGAAG
This sequence comes from Acidovorax sp. 22279, assembly GCF_052045435.1. Lineage (NCBI taxonomy): Bacteria > Pseudomonadati > Pseudomonadota > Betaproteobacteria > Burkholderiales > Comamonadaceae > Acidovorax > Acidovorax sp. 22279. Next base: position 18,385 of record NZ_JBQEOV010000026.1, on the reverse strand, counting down.
GGCGCCTCGATCCGCATTACTTCGGGTGGCGTGAACCAACTGCGCACGATGGTTGTGTCCGACGAGGTGCGCTCGGCCGTGAAATCCTGGCTGCAGGTGAAGGCGACAGCGGGCAAACACGCTTTGTCACCAGCACTTTTCAGCTCGCAGACTGGCAAACCTATGACCGACGAAAACCTGCTGGTGTTGGTTCGCGCGCATCTGCTTGCCGCCAGTCGAGCTGCTGGCCAAGCTGACCCGGTTCGCACTGGGCCGCAGATCGTCAGGAACACCAGGCTGGTGCAGTGGATGCTGTCTGGCATGCCTCAGCCAGAAGTGGCACTTCGCGCTGGTCTCAAAAACGTCCGGGGGCTCGTGCATCTTCGCCTGCATTTGCCCGACGGTCCACGCCTCGAACTCGCACGCGCGGCCAGCCGAAAGGACGACGAACCGCTACGCCCAGCCCACGCGTAGCTGTTCGAAGCGTGACCAGGTGGTGCTCAAAAACAGGCCTTCTTCCTGTCCACTGGCAACACGCAAGCCTCGGGTTTCACTCATTCTCCGAACGCTGTTGCCCATTGGGGGCCGGCTTTGCCGTTTGGGGCCAGTCAATTTCGGCATAGGATCACCACCGTGGTTTCCAGGCCAAGGCCTGGACTTGGCATTGATCGGGAGGCTCCTTTGAGTACAAGAGAGAGGGTAACGCGCAACACGCGCGAGTTCTGGATGGCGACGTGCGGAATCGACACCCACGCTCGGGGTTCTGGGAATGCTCGCAATGACACACCGTGGGTCGCCTTTACGGCGGATCGGAGCGCTTTGGTTTGCACGGTCTGGGAAGACCAGATCGCCAAGGTCGTTGACCCCATAGATAACCGGACCCGCAGCTTCGTGATGCTCGGCGGGAAATCAACAAGGTGGAAGGCCGGAGCGGTAAAGCGGGGGCGCGAAGCGGAAGCCGCCATCAGTGAAGCGCTGAAGTCGCGCGTGCCAGTCTTTGGCTTCCGCGCGGTGGCGTCTGGTGAAGATCCCGCCAACATGACTCGCCATGTGAAACACATCGACCTCGAACATGTCTATATCCTGAAGCCTCACTTCGGACTCGCCGCCGATGATCCACGGGTGCGCCTGAACTTGGAAAAGGAGCTTCGGGAGCGCTGGAAGAGCCCTGACGTTGATGCGCTCGATACGGCGACTCTCTTCGAATTGGTGGACGCCTCTGGCAATGTGCCCGGTGCCGACTGGAATCCTTTGCTTGAGTCTGCTGCGGGGGCTGATGGGGCCGCAGAGCTTCGCGCCACTGCGCAGGCCGCTCGCATCGTGCTGCCCTACCTGGTAGAACACATCCGCAGGCAGACCGATGGCATCATCGAGCCTCTGACCTACTCCGACGTGGCCAAGATGCTGGGTCGCCTGAAGGCCGATGGGAATGCCTACGCTCAGGGTATGGGAAAAGTCCTTGGTGAAGTGACCCGTCTGGTTGATGCAGGCACGAGCGATTGGCCGGAAGAGCTTCGCCCCCCTCACATCACCTCCATTGTGGTCGCCAAATCAGGGGCCACTGCCGGTCTCCCAAGCGATGGCGTCAAGGACTACTGGCCTGGTTTCGAGTCGCTGACACCGGCTGAGAAGCGCGCAAAGGTCCGGGATGAATTTGACCGCATCCTGGCCTACGGTGATCGCTGGCTCCAGGTCCTTGAAAGTGTGGGCCTTGGCTCCGCACCGACGCCGGCAGTCCCCGATGCAGCGAACGGTACACACAAACGCTACGGCTGGGGTGGCGGCGAGTCTGAGGAGCACAAGCAGCTGCGCCTCGATGTTCTGGCCAGGCCCGAACTGTTCGACCTGAAAAACACCCTGCTCTCCGAGACTGAGTACCCGCTCCTGTCAGGTGATCGGCTGGACGTGTTCTTCCGAACGCAGGCATGTTGGGTCGGCGTCGAGGTCAAATCCATTCGGTCGGGAGACGATGACCTTGAACGCGGCATCTATCAGTGCGTGAAGTACCTGGCCGTGATGCGGGCACAGGCGCTCATCCACGAACCTCCTGGCACAGAGATCCAAGTCATGGCGGTGCTGGCGGTGCAAAAGCAGCTCCCAGATGATCTGGAAGAACTCGCCATGAAGCTGGGGGTGAAATGGATGGTGTTGCCCCCAGGGCATTTTGTTCAGGACAGGCCAGCTTGAAGTCTGAGGAAGCAGTGATGTGCAGCCTGCTGCGCCCCTAGACACTCGACTTGAGCTTTTCCGCCACCTTGATCCGCTCGGACATGTCCGCTTTCACATAGATGGCGGTGGTGTTGATGTTCTTGTGTCCCAGCAGACCTTGCACCACGCTGAGGTCTCCTTCTGACGACTTCAGCGCCTTGTGCGCATAGGTGTGGCGAAGCCAGTGGGTGGAGGCCCGCATGAAGGGCCCCTTGGCCTCGCCCAGTTTCTCACCAGCGGTGGCAGAGCACATCGCAAAGAAACCCTTGAGGATCTGATACAGCATGTGGGCAGACAAAGCGCCGTGCTCGTTAACGGTGTACTTGAGCTTGCCGGCCTCGGCGATGCCCTCGATCTCAATCGTCGGCAATGCAGCGTCGTCCAGTGAGTCCTTGGCTTGCTCGTTGCGTTTCACCGCAAGCTTCTTGTTCTGTGCCCAGATCCACCGGTCATCCAGCACACCGATCAGCGGCTCGTCTTCGGGTTTGACGTGAGCGAAGTATTTCAGTCTGCCCTGGCTCACCAGCTCCTCGCGATCCTTCCGGTGCTCGCGCAGCGCTTCCATGGTCTCTGCGTTCAAGGGCACTTGCCGTTGGCGCTTGCCCTTCCCCAGTACCTGCAGCACGCGCGCTTCAGAACCCGGTTCCAGCGCTCGGTCGGTCTGTACGTGGGACCACCGGGCCTGCGCTACCTCAGCACGGCGAAGACCGGCGTTTTCGAGCAGCCTGAACAAGGCGCGCAGCCGCCGCTTGGGAGCACCATCGGGAAGATCTGCAAACGTGCGCCCCACCACCTCCAGGTCGGCTTGGGTGAACGAGCGGAACACGTCCAGCGTTTCCTCCTCTCTCTTTTTACCGTGGACGGCCTGGGCTGCGTTCGCGCTGATGTAGCCTGACAGCAACCACTCCGCGTACATGGTGCGCACTGCCGCAAACGTCACGTTCAGGCTCACAGAGTTGAGGGGCCCGCGCAGGGGCCTCCAGCCGGTGGTTTTCTTCCCCGGTGAGCCTTTAGCGACTTGAACCCAGTGAGGCGGCGGGTTCATCAAGAAATCCTTGAATGCAAAGAAATCGTCTTGGTCCAGGGAAGAGAGAGCCTTCTTGCGCTCATGAACTGCCCAAAGGATCAAGCGTTCAATCGAGCGCTGGTACGCTTCCTGGGTGAACGGCGACATGTCCTTGATCTTGCGAAACCAACCCCTCATGGCCTCCCGGTCGTTGGAAGCACTCATGGTGTTCACCCCGTACTTGCGAAACGTGCCCTTGGTCCCGATCAGATCTGCAGGCCACTTCATCAATCTCAGCGGCTGCAGGACCTTTTCATCCGAAACCTGCACCTCGTTGGCGGTGGCACTGGCCAGGACAGGAAGCTGGGACAGGCCCACGGCGGGCTCCAGGTTCCAGCGCAGAATCCACGCCAACAGGTTGCCCGCCCGCTTGACCCCATAACCAGGCAGGGCGTCGTACCAGGTGGGCCCTTGCAGCGACATCCAGTCCACCAGGTTCCCCAGCGTGACCACACCCGCTTTGCGCAGCGCCTGCATCTGAGCTGCCGACATGATCACCCACTGCTCCACGCGGTGGGCACGCTCGGGCTTGGTCCCCAGGTGTTCGTCCAGCCAGTTGATTGCGTGCAGCACGTCCTTCATGCGCTCGGCCGCGCTTCGAGCCTCCTCCAGAGCCTGCACCGGCTCGACCGGGATCAATGGCGGTTCGCTGGCCAAGGCGATCTCCGCCTGTGCCGGCAAAGCGGTGGCCACGGGAGCGGGGAGGGCGGGCTGGGCTGCTTCGGCTGCAGCCACCGCTTCCAGCAGTGCCTCCTGATACCTCTCGATCAGCTCCGCTTCGGAAAACATGCCCTCGTCAAACTGCGCCGCAAACTCTTCCAGCGTCGGCGGCTGGGGCGCCTGAATCGCCACTGGCTCGGAAACGGAAACGGCACCGGCCTGCGCTACAGGGGCCGATGGCTGGGCACCGGGTTCAGTGGCAGGAATCCGCGGCGCCTCCAACACGATGGTCTGGTGGTCCCTGAGGACCCTCACCATAGAGCGGGCCTCCTGGGACTGCTCGATGCCATTGGCCGCTGCCTCGATGCGGTCCAGAAGCTCCTGGTATTTCTTGATGAGCGCTGGGCGCTCGGGCGCGCGGCCTGGCCAGAGCAGGTACTGGCGGGCGGCAAGCGTGAGATCCACACCTTGGGCGACCGCACGCAGCATGGCAAATTCGTCGGCCGTCGCGCTGCTGTCGTGGGCGATTTTGGTGCGCGAACCTGGTGGCCGACCGCGCCGCCGCGCTGGCTTGGCGGGTTGCGCGGGCTCCAGCGGCTGTCCGCCGTCAAAATCCCCGACCGCGAGATTTCCTGCGCCGTCGATGGGGCCGGTGTCTGCGGGAATCTGACCCGCAGGAATTTCGGGCGTAGCGTGAACCATGACTGCGAAAAACCGATTGTGTGGAACATTGGCCAGCGGGTCCACCGGCTGGCAAAAAGGTACAACTAAGCGATAGAGGAGCCGGGAAATCCCCTCTTTATTTTTCAACTCATTTGATCCACCTTAACAGAGTTTATGGAACAGTCAATATTAAATGTAAAACTATTCCGAAACGTCAAAAACTTAACAAATTTAACGGATTGATCGGACGCACTCAATTCAACGTAGCTATCTAATCTTGCGAAGTTTTCAGGAGCGATGTACATTTCCCCTTGGAAGCATGGCCTGGCCGATAGATGTCGGCCGCGTGACCACAGGAGATCGAAATGCTTGTTTGTATAGACGGCCCGAGTCTGCCCAGAGCGCCTTCAGCGCTTGATCACTACGCGATCATTCGCCGCAACGGCTGCGTGGTTCCGTTCGAACCGCAGAGGATTGCGGTAGCCATGATGAAAGCGTTCCTGGCCGTGCATCAGACGATGCGGAGGTCATGCACATGGCACCCCTTTTCCTACCCGATGAGTACCCTGTCGAGTCGCGTCTCGCAGTGGTACAGCCACGAACGCCTGGAAGTCCGCTTCCCGAAGATGGGCGGTGGTGCGCGCCTGAGCGCACGGCGCCGCAACAACACCGACCTTCGCGACGGATCTACTTCTGGCTTCTTCTCGGCGGCAAAGCCCAACCTGCGCAACGCGCCATAAGCGCACCACGGTTTGAAATTCCCATGAACACCTTGTCCATTTCCTCACCGTTTACCCATCGCAATGCCCCAGACCTCTCGCAGGCGTCTCCTGATCCCTACGCGACAGCGGCCCAGTCTGCCGCTGTCTTGCGCTCGGGTGCGCAGTACCGCCGCGAGCGCATGGAAGCCGACGACATGATCACGACCGACGACGCTGCACTGCTGGCGGGCGCCAGCCGGGTGACCATCAACGCCTGGATCAAGTCGCGCCGCTGCATCGGGGTTTCCCACCTGCGCCGGGGTTTCAAATTGCCACGCTGGCAGTTCGAACCCAACCTGTGGCCCATCCTGCAGCCCTTGGCATCGGCCCTTGGCGCGTCCGATGGCTGGCAGGTGCTCACCTTCCTGGAGACGCCGGCATCGGCGCTGGACGGCCAGACACCGCGCGCCGCTCTTGAGCAGGGCGTCCCAGCGAAACACATCCTGGCATTGGCAACGGCTGAGGCTCACTGAATGACCTCGCCCCATGAACCTGACAGACCTCAATCCGCCATTCATTGAACTTCCCGACCGCCAAACTTGGCACCGCATCCAGCGCACCAGCTGGCGCAAAGACAGCGTGCGCACGCGCGGGTTCATCCTCCCGCCCTTCGGTGTTCCCACCGGCCGCTTCGATCTGTCCGACGAACCCACCGCCTACCTCGCCGATAGCGAGTTGACCTCGTGCTACGAGGCGCTTTTTCGGCGGGACACGCGCAGCTACACCCTGGACCAACTCCGGCAGCGCTCACTGGTCGCCTTTCGCACGGCTCCAGGCATGCGCCTTGTCGATCTGCGCGGGCTGGAGGAGAACTACCCTGTGCTGCAATCTCTGCGTTACGAGACCACTCAAGCCTTTGCCGCCGACGCCCGGAAGGCCGGTGCCCATGGTGTCATGTACGCATCCGCGCAGCACCCCTACCATTCCTGCATCTGCCTGTTCGAACGCGGCGTGGCCGGCATGACCAAGGTCTCAAGCACACCGCTTGTGCAACCCGGCAGTGATCGCCTCCACCTCGGCGTTCTGCGCGCAGCACTGGGCTCTCAAGTGGCCATCGTCTTGTGAATCGGGGTCGGGGGTCGGGTGAGGTAATTCGTTTGACAACACTCGGGCTAACCCATTTGACGTTCTTCGAGGCTTCCACTGCAGCCTCTAGATCCAGTGGCCTTTGGTCACATCCTCTCGATACCTCCAGGTAATTCGTTTGGCACTTCAGGTGGAGAACCTCTGCCTCAAAGGGAACTGCACACTGGCAAGTGTCAAACGAATTACCTCACCCGCCTCCACTCCCTTGCAGCGCGCCATAGATCTGAAAAAATGCCCCATTTGTATATTCCCTATTAGATATGTATGATTGGGCATGTGCAAGACAAGACACACCATGCTGACCTTCGATAGCGGTTCTTTTTCAGACCTGGCGGACACCCCAATGGGCGAAGACCTTTGGACGCTGATGACAACGCCCGAATCTCTCATTCGCCTGGAAACAGCGACCTATCTGGGTAGGCCCGCCATCGAGGCCCTGCAGCCTCAACTGCTGGCGGCGTTCGGTGATTCCATCCGCGAGAACCGCTGGAAACAGGTGGCTGGCGCGATGGCCAGGCAAGTGATGGAATACCGGGGGTATCAGTTCGTCCGATCTGGGGTGAAGATCAAAGTCAAGGATCTCTTCAGCACAGGTGCCATCTACGTGAAGCACCTCAGGCCAGCTGAGACCGAGGGAAATGCACCAAATGCATAGACCCTCCCGACCCAAGGTAATGAGAACGGACGCTTCCGGCCTCGCCGCCTTTGAGGGTGACGCGTTGCTGGTGCTGGAGATCTCCAAGCGCGAGATTGAAACCGGCAACATCGCCAGTGCTTTGGAACGTCTCCATGCAATCGCGGAGTCCAGAGAGACCGCCCTTCGCTACCAGGAGTGCCTGGTCATCCAGGTGGTGGGTTACGACACTGACCCGCGCGAGTTGGCGGAAATCCCCGAGGTGCGCGCCTTCTTTGCCCGCCTCGCCAAAGAGTGGCCCCACTGGTTGTGGTTCCTGCACAGGCGTGTAGGCGCGATCCATCTGCTGATGGCGCTGCTGTGCATGGTCGAAATCTATCGCCGGGGGGGCAGTACAGGGACCGATTATCTTGACCGCTACGAGCTTGCCGCCCAGATGGCAGACCTGTTTCAGCGCGGCAACGCCATGTTCGAGGCGTTCGGAATCAGCGAAGGTGAGGCCGAAGCTTCATGCGAGAGTGCCTGCTCAGAGCTGGTTCCATAGCCATGGTCATCACGGGCCGGAGATCAGCCGATGGGTTGATGGATCGCGCCCCTCTGTGTGCCCCGCTCCACGACAAGAAGCACCTAGCGACAGCGAAATCTGAGCGGGAAGGCGAATCCTGTCGCCCCAACCCCCGACAGGATCACCCGAGCGAAAAGGTCAGTCCTGGTAGACGGACACACGCCGCATCGTCTTCCCCAAAACGACCACCTCCACGCTGCCGACCGTGTAGCCACCGAGCTGCCATCGGCGGCTACCATCTGACGCCCGCTGCTGCTCCCCAAAGGCACCTGCCATCCGCTGCTCGAACGCAGACATGTCCTCGGCCGTGACGCTGCAGGTGACACCCACCATGCCCCGGCGCGGCTGGAAGTCGAATTGCACAGGTCGATCCACCGAGCAGGGAATGAAGCCGTCGCTCAAGCGGATGGGCGGCGGCATCCCGGCCTGGTAGCCCATGCCACACCCGATACCGCCTCCAAACGAATAGGCACTGCAGTTGCGGACATCGAAGCCATAGAGATCACCAGCATCTCTGGGCGACATCCCCAGCGGCGCTGCAACCGACACGCCACCCCCATCACCAGGCTTGGCGATGTAGACCATCTGAGCCGAACCGCAGCTGGTGTACAGCCGCACCTTGTAGCTGGTACCGTCCTTGAGCTGGCTGGACACGTCGAAGAAGCCCTCCTTTGAAAACGAGGTCTTCACATTCCACGGACCCTCGTGCTCCAGCACCTTGCTTATGGCCTCGATCAGGCTGGACTCACGACAGGAGCCGCTTTGGGTCGCGGCGAACCAGGTTGCCTTGGCCTGCGCCGATTTCGTCACGTCATCGGTGCAGCGCAGCCAAGACTTGTCCGAGTTGGCGGCGGCATAGGGCCCCCAGCACCACCCACGGGATTCAGCCATCTCCTCCGCGAGGTTCGCGCGACTGCACGGAGATCCTGGCTTGTCAGAATCCTGTGTCGCCGCGCGGCACTCTACCCGCTGGTGCAGGGCCTCGGCCTGCAGCTTTTCATCGCTCATGGCGCCGTAGACCTTGCGCACGTCTTCGACGGTCGCTTCACCGCAACCGGTCAGCACCAAAGCTGCGGCCGACACCAAAGGCAAGAGGACAGGAAGTTTCATTGGGCTGGACGGTAAGGGGAAGTGGCGAGCTTAGCCCGGAGCGTGCTCAACTGGCCCCCGCTGGCGTCCAGTTCGGTGAAGTCTTTCACGCTGCCCGTCCAACAACAAAGGGCTGACCAGAGGTCAGCCCTTTGGCAAAGAAGCGAGCGTAATGTGAGAGCGCTGTTCTTCGCAAAACCCGATCAAAGGATCAGAACGCTCATGCTACCCGCGCCCTTCACTCAAAACAAATGTCGGTGGATACTCGTAGCCCCTTTTCAAAAGGTACGCCTGTACTGCGGTGAATCTGACCTTGGCTATATCCAGGTGCGTGAATAGTTCCTGTCTGCGCCCATGACGGCGATTTGTCTCGCCGTACCAATGGCGGTTGATTACACAGGCATCGAACAGATCAACATCCAGGCTCAGGATGTACCGGCGTTTTCCACGAACAAACTCTTGACGCATACGCGCTCCGCAGAAACAGGCCTGCCTACGACGATTTGGCGCGCTTGCTGGCGAGTCTCACGGCCAGGTCTGTCAAGACCGCAGCTTGCAGGTTCTGCAATAAATCCTCAGGCACTCTGGTCCATGCCAGAATGGAATTGGGATATGCGCCTACTGGCATTCCGTGTTCATTGAGGATGCAGATGGTATTCCCCTGGGTGAAAACACTGCCATAAATGACGGTAACCGATGGCTTCACCATCATTTCCAGGCCGGGGACTCAAGGTACATCAAAGGGTCGTGGGCAATGACCTCCACATACCGCTCATTGTGAATACCGCACCACTTACGGCAAGCCATGGCGACTCGGACTCCCTCTGGGGGTATGCCCACAGTCCAGGAGCCAAGACTTACGGACTGAGTGTTTTTCAGATCTTCATTCATTCAATTAACCCAAAGAACGTGCAAAGCTTCGAACGCCTTTGCCCACTCTATTACTGGCGTCGGTCGTAGAAGGCAAATCGGAGGTATGCAACGCTGGATTTTTGTCTGCTTGCAGAGAAAATACCCGTACTTATTCAATTGGCTCTAGAAGAGCGTTAGCGGCAGCCACATTTGTTGGTGGTGTGTTTCGATCTAATCTTGGAGGAGATTGGGAGGCTGGAGCCATAGATTTAGACACCAGAACTGACAGTGTTGCTCCCCGCCCCCAGGAATTTTCCCAGATTCTGAATAGAGCGCAAGAAACACCAAAGAGCCCGAGAACTTTCCTTGAACAATTTAGCAACATTGCGGTTTTTGTGTTACCAGCGTGGAGCGAGTTCATCCGCATTTCTACACGATCTGTTGAGGTACCTGCAATAAAATTCTGCCCACTCACTAGAAGATGGGAGAAATATTTTTACGAATGACCATCAAATCAACTTCGAAAATTCTATTTAGGTTGCGCATATGCAGATGAATTATATTTTTCAACACACCCTCAGCCGAACCACGCGCAGGCTTCAGATTCAAATACTCGCCATCAATTTCAGTAACGCTCATTACATGGAATTAAAAATTGCAACTAATTAGCGAACGTAATGCAATTGTGTGCAATTCTTGTAGAAGTTCAACCGCAGCGTAGTCGCAGCCCAGTCGGCTTGCATCGGACGGCCTCGTTGCAGTACAGAGTGACTAATGGCCTACCCCAGGGCACATCGCACGGTCAAAACGACGTATAGTGCATTGTATGCGCCTCCATCCTAATAGGATGAATCCACCCCCTATTTTTTGCAGCAACAGTCAACACCGGCATCACTGCCAGATTGAGCTAGTACATCCATCCTATTAGGATAGAGCCCTTCCTCTTTGACTACCGACCGATGCAACCCCCACAGTTCTCCGGGATGTGAATGGCCTTGAAAGTTGTCCATCCTATTAGGATGGATTGGCACCCTGAATCCATCCTATTAGGATTGATACTTTTCCTAGTCCTCCACCTCGGATACTATAGAGTGGGTAGATTCATCCAACTAGGATGGACCAGACCGGCACCTCCATCCCGGAAAAAGTGTGTTTTGGGCAGTACGGCCCCGTGGATGGATGTACCGGGTATCTCCATACACGGTAAAGAGATGGATCTACCCCCCGAAATGAACAAAGACGAACTAGCCCTCTATGAAGATGCAATCCAAGGCCTTGAGCGATGCATCGAGGTGCTCTATGGCCAAGCCATGATTGCAGCAGACGAGTACATGAGCTTTGTGGATCGGATTGAGGCGAAGGCGACAGGCTGGGAGTCCAGGTCAACACTGCAACTGTCGTGTACCAGAAAGGGCAACCACTTGGATCTCAAATGGACGGGAATCCGTTGGTTTGGTCAAAAGAACAACCGACAGTTCATTCGAGTGAGGATTGCGATCAATGATGAATCAATGACCTATGCAAAGGACCGGTTGAATACCTTTGCCAAAGAATGGGAAATTGATGAAGTGATGAAGACAGAGAAAAAGCTTCAATCCATCAGACGAAAGTCAAAACACATTGTCAAAGCCATCATCAATACTCGAAATGCCATTCGTGTGTTGAAAGCGCAGAAGGGGGATGAGGTTGAGGCCGAGGAAGAGGCGGTCGGCTAGGCCTATGTAAAAGCAATAGAACCCGCAGCTTGACCCACAATCGTCTTTTTCACTTGCACTTAAACCTGGGCCCTATGTAGATGCACATGGGGCCTTTGACATTTCAGACGGGGATGGATGTGCTAGCTGGGTATTTCCCTCGTGGCGTTTGTGCTCTACCTGCCCCGCGCTTTGTCCCCAGTCATCTTTTCCCCGAAGAAATCTACGCGCCGTAGTTTGGCTCCCTGCATCTCGGGGTTAAGCGCTCCCACAAGCTCCTCCTCTATACCCATTGCGGGCTTTCGAGGCTTTTTCTGAAGGGACGAATCACTCCTCTCGAAGTCGTCTCAATCGCGGCATTAGCCGTGGCCCTATGTTGATGCCTTTCAATGTAATTGCGCATCGATTTTTAAGACGGCCTACGTCGCCCCATCAGGCCGACATCGGTTTAGTGTTCGTCCCGCACTTCCGTATCCTTCGTTTTCCACCCGCCCCGGTATCTGCACCATTTGGTGTCGGTATTTGGCCTGTTGCGAGACCTCGCCTTTCAGCATTCTGGTTCTTGGCTTAGATTGGGGATTCGATTTCGCAGGCAGCACTTACGAAAGCGGCCGGGCGGCCATAACGAGCGTTCGACACGGCGTGCTATGTATACGCAATTGGGACGTTTTTTCACCTAGTGCCCGCGACGCACAATTTTGAGACACACGTCACTATTCAATCTCCCGCTCAGAGTTGGATTGGCTACGCTGCTCGCGATGATTACCTCGCTGGTGCGCTTATGTGCTCGCCACGGGAATGTCCTTAAGGCGCGTGACTTATTGGGGCGTGAGCCGCATTTGCCTGGCTCCCCATGACCACTAGCAATCTCCGTCGAATAGCCTCGCATCCTTCATCGATTTCCCACGCAGTAGCAGAAGGAACGCCGCCTGAGTGGTGGGTTACAAGGATGGTGGTCAGATCCAGGCGATCAACATGGAAGTCCTCGGCGGGTGATGGAAAGCCTGCACGTACCACGTCACCGCCCACAGGCAGCACCAGCGGCTGGTCGGAAATGAAGATAGGCAGCAGGTCACGTTTCGCACTGTACAAATATACAGCATTCGACAAAACGAGCAACTCCAAGGCCTATGGCCGGTAGCAGCTCGATATACTCCTCGTAAGTTGTAACAAGCCCCCCCCCAGCATGGCCCCCATTGCCCGCCGTCTTGGCCTCTACGCCATCCCTCTTCTCGCGTCCCTGACCCTCCCGGTTTGGGCTGCTGGCCCCGTGGGGCTCGGGTACCTCAAAATGGGGATGAGCAAGAGCGCTATAGAGCAGGGCGACTCCAGCGGCGCGATCAAGCTGCTCGGCCCCCTGCAGGAACTGAAGCTGCCGACCAAAGCACCTGTGGCTGACGACTACTACACGACCCAGGCGGTATTACCGTTCTCTCCCGACCCTGTGAAACTCAGTCTTGGCTTCAAGGGGGAGTCTCTTTCGGTCATCAACATCCAGCTCCCCGATGAAGCCATGGAGAACAAGATCCGGGCTGAGCTTGAGGGCAAGTACGGCCCCCCAAAGCTGGATGATGGCCGCAAGGACGAGCAGTGCATCTACCGGAACGGCAACAGCTTCACCCTGAAGTCGGGCGTGATGTCGGTGGGGTGGACGGACGAAGAAACCTCAACCACCACGGCGCTCAACCTGGTGCATTTCCAGTCATGCCCTTCCAGCCTCAGTGGCGATATGGTCAGGACACAGCCCTCCCGCAGCCTGTCGATTCAGCGTCGGCCAGCACCAGCCAAGGCCAGCGGACTCTTCTGACGGCCCTCCTCCCCCTCTGGGCGGCAAAAGCGCCTTTTTGCTCAAGTGCGAAGCACTCACGAGTGAGAAAAGCGGTCGAACTCAACAGTCGGTTGTAGGAGGCAGAGCGCACGCAGCCTGACCCCGGATTAGGGCAGGTCATGTAATCCAAATTCATGACTTCGGGTTCCAAAGCGCCTATTTTTTCGACCCAAACCATTGGTTGAAAATCCACGGCATGGCCGTCGATTCAGCATGGCTGCGCCTTACCGTAAGCCTTTGATTTCACTTGCGATTTCGGAATTCCGCGTATGGGCCAAGCGCATTCGGCCACGTCATCCAGTCTCTACAGGTGATCGTGTGACTCGGCGTGTTTGATGAGCATGCAGACCGCCTGAAAGCTCTCCATCACCATGAGTGTGCGGCTCCCTCCCTGCCCTTCCTTTGCCTTATCGCTCTCCGTGAGCGTGATCTTGGTCTTCACACCCGATGGGTAATGTGCCTGGGACACATCCACCACGGTGCCAATCAACTGGACCAGCACCAGGGCGGAACGCGGCGTCACGAGTGCATCGCTGGTGTCGGTGACGACAGTGACATCGATATGGGCAGTCATCAACGTTTTCACTTGCCCAGATGGGGCATGTCATCCCGTGCACCGGTCGGCAAAGAGCGCACGTCCGCGAGGTGGCGCTGGAACGAAGCCGCAACGGCGGGGCCGAATTCGTTCTCCAGCCGCTCTACTGCCTGTTCGCGGCCACCGTCGCCGGTATAGACCACCTTGAACTCATTGACGGCCAAGCGCGCCAGCAGAGAGTCCATCTCGTCACTGCGCGGCCGAGCCCCGTTGCTGCGCATGACCGTGAACTGCGCCAACATTTGGCTGCAGCGTTCATCGCTCAAGAGCCCCGACTGAACAAGCTTCACGAAAGAGTCAATCACAGCGTAATGCATCGGGTTCGACGCCACCACACTCAGGCTGTAGCTCTCCGGGGCATCCTCGGGCGATACACGATCTGGCGCGCGGGGGGCTCTGGGGCTGTCTCGAAGACCGCCCCGCTGGGCATCTGTCAAAGGCGACACCCCGCCCTCCTTGTCCATGGCCCCTTCTGCAAGCCCAAGAGCCCTCTCGATGCGTAAACAGCTATTGCGACCCATAGGAGACCTCTCGCGTTTGAAGTGGTTGATTGCGCTCTGCGACATGCCAACCAACTGAGCGAAATCCCATTGGGTCATCTTCCCGATGAGAACGTCAAGGTTGGCCAGTCGGATCTGGTTGAGGGGGTCGGAGACACTGGAGCGCATACATTTGATAATTAGTATTTATTAGTAATAGTACCACGCGACAGCCAAAGGTTGAGTGTTCTTTGCTTCCGAGCCCCAAATGCAGGGTTTTGACCGCTGATCGGTCAGTCATCCCGCCGAGGGGGGGGTGCGGACGAAAACTTGGACTACTAGAAGGTAGTTCATGTATTCCTACGAAGAAAGAATCCGAGCAGTTGAGCTCTTTATCAAGCTGGGCATGCGAGTCAGGCCCACCATCAGGCAGTTGGGGTACCCGACCAAGAACTCATTGAAAGGTTGGTATCGGGAATATCAGCAGCGCCAGGACTTGCCTAAAGGCTACGCAGGGCGTGAGCCCAAGTTCTCACAGGCGCAAAAGGCTGCCGCCCTTGAGCACTACCTTACCCATGATCGATGTATTGCAGCCACCATGAGGGCCCTGGGCTATCCCGGTCGTGGAACGCTCACAAAGTGGATTCGCGAGGCCATTCCTGATGCGAGGAAAGCAATCGTCGGTAGTGTTGGGCAGCGAAGGTATCCCGAGTCATTGAAGCAGATGGGAGTGGTGGAGCTCTGTACGCGACAGCAAAGCGCACAGGCTGTTGCCGACAAGCTAGGCGTGTGCCGGCCAACGTTGTACAACTGGAAGAACCAGCTTCTGGGACCTGAGGCCCCTGCTTCAATGAAACACACCCATCGATCCGTGCAGCAACGAGAGCGCGACGAACTCGAACTCCAAGTGGCCGTTTTGCGCCGCGAGGTCCGGCTGTTGATTTCCATGCAACCGTAACCCACCATTTCCATCTCGATCTGACCCACCCTTGTTCGTGAACTTCACGCTCACGTTGTGGATAAGTTCTTGGTTGTCTTCTCCTTTTTGGCGGGGGTTGGGGTCTGTGGCTGCTGCGCCGAACTGTTCTTGAACCGGTAGCTGTCGTTACCCGTTTCCAGAATATGGCAGTGATGCGTGAGTCGGTCCAGCAGTGCCGTGGTCATCTTGGCATCCCCGAACACACTGGCCCACTCGCTGAAGCTCAGGTTGGTGGTGATCACGACGCTGGTGCGCTCGTACAGCTTGGACAGCAGGTGGAACAGCAAGGCGCCTCCTGATGCACTGAACGGCAGGTAGCCCAACTCGTCCAGAATCACCAGATCCACATAGGCAAGCCGGTGGGCCATCTGCCCTGTCTTGCCTTGGGCCTTCTCTTCTTCCAGCGCATTGACCAACTCCACCGTCGAGAAGAACCGCACCCTGCGGTGATGGTGTTCAATGGCTTGCACCCCCAGGGCTGTGGCAATGTGGGTCTTGCCCGTACCCGGACCACCCACCAGCACCACGTTGTTTGCGTTCTCCAAGAATTCACAGCGGTGCAGCTGGCGCACCAGTGCTTCGTTCACTTCACTGTGGCTGAAGTCGAAGCCTGCCAGGTCTCGGTACGCGGGGAACCTGGCTACCTTGAGCTGGTAGGCCACCGAGCGCACTTCGCGTTCCGCTGTCTCAGCCTTGAGCAGCTGGGACAGGATGGGCTGTGCTGCGTCGAAGGCAGGCGAACCTTGCTCGGCCAGTTCCGTAACCGCCTGGGCCATGCCGTGCATCTTGAGTTCGCGCAGCATGATCACGATGGAAGCGATGGCAGGGTCATGACGCATAGCGCACCTCCCTCAACTGGTCATAGCGAAGCACGTTGGCCTGGGGTTCCACCGCCAGCTTGAGAGCCTGGGGCGATGTGACCGGTGCTGGAGCGGGCTTGCCGTCCAGCAGTCGGTGCAGCACGTTCAAGATGTGTGTCTTGCTGGCAGCACCTGACTCCAAGGCCAGTTCCACTGCGGCGAGCACGGCCTGCTCGTCGTGGTGCAGCACCAGGGCCAGGATCTCCACTATCTCCCTGTCGCCGCCTGGCTGCTTCACGAGGGCGGCCTGCAGTCGCTTGAAGGCCGGTGGCAGCTCCAGGAATGGAGCTCCGTTGCGCAAGGCCCCGGGCTTGCGCTGCAGCACCGCCAGGTAGTGGCGCCAGTCGTACACGGTCTGCCCAGCGCCACGGTGGTTCCGTTCGATCAGGCGCTGGTGCTCGCACACGATCTGGCCTTCGGCCGCGACCACCAGGCGATCTGCGTAGACCCGCAGGCTCACTGGCCGATTGGCATACGGCGCCGGCACGCTGTAGCGGTTACGCTTGAAGTGGACCAGGCAAGTGGGCGAGACGCGCTTGGTGTGCTCCACAAAGCCATCGAAGGGCCTTGGCACAGGCATCAAGGCGGCCCGCTCCTCGGCCCAGACGTCCGCGACGGTGCCCGGCAGCTTGCAGTGCTCGATCTCGTGCCACAACGCCACGCAGCGCTCTTCAAGCCAGGCATTCAGATCCGGCAGGCTTGGGAATGGCGGCACCACCTGCCACAGGCGATGGCGGGCATCGCGCACGTTCTTCTCCACCTGGCCCTTCTCCCAGCCCGAAGCGGGGTTGCAGAACTCGGCCTCGAACAGGAAGTGACTGACCATGGCGGCGAAGCGTGCGTTGACGTCGCGCTCCTTGCCACGGCGCACCCGGTCTACGGCGGTGCGCATGTTGTCGTAGATGCCACGGCGGGGTACACCGCCCAGGACTGCGAATGCATGGTTGTGGGCATCGAACAGCATCTCGTGCGTCTGCAGCGGATAGGCGCGCAAGTAGAACGCTCGGCTGTGGCTGAGCTTGAAGTGGGCTACCTGCAGCTTGGTGCGCACGCCGGCGAGAACAGCCCAGTCCTCGCTCCAGTCGAACTGGAAGGCCTCACCCGGACCGAAGGTCAGGGGAACGAAGGTGCCACGGCCAGTGGTCTGCTGTGCCACAAGGCGCTGCTCGTGCCAGAGACGCGCAAAGGCTGCAACGCGGTTGTAGGAGCCGCCATAACCGAGCGCCTGCAGATCCACGTACATCTGCTTGATGGTGCGCCGCTGCTTGCGGGATCGGCCAGCTTCCGTCTTGAGCCAGCCGGCAAGCTTCAAGGCGAAGGGATCGAGCTTGGATGGACTGACTCGCTTGGCATAGTGCGGCTCGGCCTCGCCTGCGCGCAGGTACTTGCGGATGGTGTTGCGCGAGAGGCCCGTGCGGCGGGCGATCTCCCTGATGGACAGCTGCTCTCGCAGGGCCCAGCGCCTGATGACACTCAGTGTTGCCACGTCTATCACTCCTGGTCTCCTGCTGCTCAACAAAGCAGCAGGTTAGGGTTAGTACGTGGGTCAGGTTTGGATGGAAATCCTGGGGGTTAGTGGGTCACTTCTGCGTGGAAATCAACAGTCCGGCAATTGAGGCTTGAACAGGACCTCTTGAATAAGGCCAATGAACTGTTAAAAAAAGGCCTGGGCGTCAATCTGCAGCTCCTGTCCAACCGGGAGAAGACGCTGCTGATTGACGCCCTGAGAGAGCACTATGGGCTCCCAGAGCTCCTCGCGCAGGTGGGGCTGGCCCGTAGCTCGTACTTTTACCACCGGGCCCGTGCAATAGTGGGCGACAAATATCTGCAGGTGCGGCAATCCATCACTGAGATCTTCGAGTCCAATCACCGGTGCTACGGCTATCGCAGGTTGCAGGCCTCGCTGGCCAGGCAGCAGGGTCCGATCTCCGAGAAGGTGGTACAGCGGCTCATGAAGCAGGCACACCTGGTCGTTCCAAAGCCCAAGAAGCGCCGATACGCCTCATACCTGGGTGAACCGCCCCGGGTTTCAAGGAGGCCGATTGGTTTAAGTTGACACCTCTGCAGAGGTGTTGCTGTTGGCGAGTTGCCTCCAGTAGTTTGCCTCAGCTTCTGCCGGAGGGATGCCCCCAATCGGCGTGAGCAGTCGGATGTGGTTGAACCAGTGCACCCATTGCAGGGTGGCCAGTTCCACGGATTCCCTGTTCTTCCAGGGTCCCCTGCGGTGAATCAATTCGACCTTGTACAGCCCGTTGATGGTCTCGGCCAGTGCGTTGTCATAGCTGTCGCCCCTGCTGCCCACTGATGGCTGAATGCCCGCCTGGTCCAGGCGTTCGGTGTAGCGAATGGAAACGTATTGGGCGGATTCAACCGGTCGTCGCAACACC
>NZ_JBQEOV010000025.1:0-48638 GCF_052045435.1 Acidovorax sp. 22279 | reverse complement strand
CAGCGGCGCGAGTTGAGCGAGACCCCGCCAAACCCGAGCACCGCAGGTTGCCCCGTAGCGAAGCGCTGGGGACGCAGACAGTGGGGTCGCCTTTCTTTTGGGTACTTTTCTTTGGCGAAGCAAAGAAAAGTACCTCGCCTGCCGGGCGACTCCCGGCCTCCGCCCTGAGCCCAGGCAAGCAACCCGATAAGCACACAAGCCTCCACAGACTCGCTGCGCCCAACAACAGTCCGTTAGACCGTCAACGTCGACCGGAAATCTCCCACCCGGAAGTGCTGGAGTTCACTATAAAAATCATAGCTGCCAAGGCATGAAGCACTAGCGCACTCAGCCAAAAACACCAAAAACTCACCCCGCAGGCAGCCGCATCCCCACCCGCAACCCCTTCGGCACCACCCCTTCCGCTACCGTCCGCCCCCCGTGCCGCAGCGCGATCTCTTCCACGATCGACAGCCCCAGCCCACAGCCTCCCGCCTTGTCCGACCCACGCCAGAACCGCGCAAACAGATCGCCCAGATGCTCCGCCGGCACGCCCGGTCCATCGTCCTCCACCACCAGCAGCGCCCAATGCCCGGGCTCTTCATGGCCCACGCGCACCGTCACCGTGGCACCGGGCCCCGCGTAGTGCAACGCGTTGTCGATGAGGTTGTTCAACGCCTCGCGCAGCAGCAGCGGGTGGCCCTGCGCGGGCAGGTGGTCCACGCCCTCGTAGCCCAGGTCCATGCCCTGGGCCAGGGCGCGGGCGGCCCATTCGCGGGCCACCTCGCGGGCCAGGGCGGCGAGGTCGATGGACTGCATCTCCACGTTCGACTCCGAGCGCGCCAGCTGCAGCAGCTGGTGCACCAGGTGCGCGCTGCGTTGCGCGGCCGACAGCACCTTTTGCAGGCGGGCCTGCACTGCGGGTTCGTGGCTTTCGTGCAGGGCCAACTCGGTCTGGCCGATCAGGCCTGCGAGCGGCGTGCGCAGCTGGTGGGCAGCGTCGTTCAGAAACCGCTTTTCCTTTTGCTGGCCACGCGCCACAGTCTCCAGCAGGCGGTTGATGGTGCTGGCCAGCGAATGCACTTCCTGCGGTGCGGAGGTCAGCTCGATGGGCGGCAGCGGTGTGGTGCCCGTGTGGGGCTGCGCGCCTGCGCGCTCAATTTGCGCCTCCAGGCGCTTCAAGGGCTGCAGGCCGCGCAGCACGCCGGCGTACACCACGGCGCTCAGGGCCAGGCCCATCAGGCCCATGGGGAACACCATGCGCTCCAGCAGTTCCTGCGCAATGCGCTCGCGCACCGTGAGGCTCTGGGCCACCTGCACGCGCAGGCGCTGGCGGGTGGAGGCGGTGCCGTAGTCCACATCCAGCAAGGCCACGCGCACCGGTTTGTCATCCACCCGCGCCTGGTACAAAAACGCCTCGCCCACTGCCACATCAACCTGGGCGGGCGGTGGCGGCAGCTGCGCGTTGCCCAGCAAAAAGCGGCCGGGCGGGGACGACACCATGTAGGTGATGCGGTCGGCCGGGTCCTGCTCCAGGATGTCCTGCGCGGCCTTCGGAAAGTCCACCAGCAGCCCATCGCCAATCGGCTTGATCTGCCGCGCCAGCGCCCGCACCGACTGGGTCAGCGTCTGGTCAATGCCCTTCTCGCCGTTCTGCAGCGCAATGCGCCACGCCAGAAACCCACCCGACAGCCACAGCACCAGCTGCGGCAGCAGCAGCCACAGCAGCAGCTTGCGTTGAAGAGAGACCCCAGGTACGTGGCGCATGTTTCAACAGTCAAAGATAGGCGGCGCTGCGTTGAAAACCGGCACGGCCCACGCGAGGGCCGCCGCGCAAGGGCCGCCCCGCCGCGCTGGCGGCGTCCCCCTTCCCGCGCACAGCGCGAGAGAAGGGGGAAGCGGCGCAGCCGCTCAGGGGGATGCTCACGGTTTATTCAGCATGTACCCCAGCCCCCGGATATTGCGGATCACCAGGTTGGACTGGTCGAGCTTCTTGCGCAGTCGGTGCACATACACCTCCAGTGCATTGGAGTTCAGCGGGGCGGCGGTTTGGCCCGGCTCGGGCGGGCTGGCGCGCCAGGCGGCCAGCACGTCGTCGCGCGTGACGACTTCGCCACAGCGGTGGACCAGCAGCTCCAGCAGCTCCCACTCGCGCTGGGTCAGCTCCAGCAGGTCGCCATTCAGGGCCGCGGCATGGCTGGCGTGGTCCAGCACCAGGGGGCCGATGGTGGTGCTGACGGCGCCCGCAGCGCTGCTGGCCTGGGTGAAGGCGGGCTGGCGCGCGCGGCGCAGCATGGCCTGCAGGCGGGCCTGCAGCTCCTGCATGTTGAAGGGCTTGGTGATGTAGTCGTCGGCCCCGGCGTTCAGGCCCAGCACGCGGTCGTCGACGCCATCGCGGGCGGTGAGGATCAGCACGGGCAGGCCGGCAATGTGCGCGCGGGCCCAGGTCAGCAGCTCCATGCCGTCGGCGCCGGGCAGGCCCAGGTCCAGGATGATGCCGTCCACCGCCTGCGTCTGCAAAAGCGCCATGGCCTGCGCCACGCTGCTGGCGGTGCAGACGCTGTAATCGAGTTGCTTGAGCTGGCCGGTGAGAGCGTCGAGCAGGAGGGCGTCGTCTTCGACAATCAGTATCGTGGCCATGGATTGAGCATAACAAAGGCCCCTGCAACGGGCCCTCTGTGGGGCCGCTGCGACTCTCAGGGAAAGCCCTGAGAATTAAATTAATTATTGTAATTAAAGTACCGACTGCGCTGAACGGCACCGGTATCACGGCGCAGCAACGGGTTCTGAAAACAACGTCGAGGAGACAAGGGTATGTGGAAGATGACAAAGATCGCCGCACTGGCGGTGGGCCTGGCGGCCGCGATGTCTGCCAGCGCGGGGGAGGTCGAGGTCCTGCACTACTGGACATCGGGCGGCGAGGCCAAGTCGGCCGCCGAGCTCAAGAAGATCATGCAGTCCAAAGGCCACACCTGGCGCGACTTTGCCGTGGCGGGCGGCGGTGGCGACAGCGCCATGACGGTGCTCAAGAGCCGCGTGATCTCGGGCAACCCGCCCTCGGCCGCCCAGGTCAAGGGCCCGGCCATCCAGGAATGGGCGTCCGAAGGCGTGCTGGCCAATGTCGATGCGCTGGCCAAGACCGAGAAGTGGGACGACGTGCTGCCCAAGGTGGTCGCCGACGTGATGAAGTACAAGGGCAGCTACGTGGCTGCCCCGGTCAACGTGCACCGCGTGAACTGGCTGTGGGCCAGCTCCGATGCGCTCAAGAAGGCTGGCGTGGCCAGCATGCCCAAGACCTGGGACGAGTTCTTTGCCGCTGCCGACAAGTTCAAGGCCGCAGGCCTGGTCCCCGTGGCCCATGGCGGCCAGAACTGGCAGGACTTCACGACCTTTGAATCCGTGGTGCTGGGCGTGGGCGGTGCCAAGTTCTACCAGGACGCCCTGGTCAAACTGGACGACAAGGCCATCAACAGCGATACCATGAAGAAGTCGCTGGAGACCTTCCGCCGCATCAAGACCTACACCGACCCGGGCGCTCCCGGCCGCGACTGGAACCTGGCCACGGCCATGCTCATCCAGGGCAAGGCGGGCTTCCAGTTGATGGGCGACTGGGCCAAGGGTGAGTTCATCGCGGCCAACAAGGCGCCGGGCAAGGACTTCCAGTGTGCAGCGGCACCGGGCACGGCCAACGCGTTCACCTTCAACGTGGACTCGTTCATCCTGTTCAAGCTCAAGGACGCAGCAGCACAGAAGGCGCAGAGCGACCTGGCCAGCTCCATCATGAGCCCTGAGTTCCAGGAGGTGTTCAACCTCAACAAGGGCTCGAT
Organism: Acidovorax sp. 22279; assembly: GCF_052045435.1. Taxonomy (NCBI): domain Bacteria; kingdom Pseudomonadati; phylum Pseudomonadota; class Betaproteobacteria; order Burkholderiales; family Comamonadaceae; genus Acidovorax; species Acidovorax sp. 22279. The sequence goes on along the minus strand of NZ_JBQEOV010000025.1, from coordinate 44,832 downwards.
CCCTGTGCGCACCGGACAGAAGATGGACAAGTTTGACGACTGCGCCAAGCTGTCCAGCAAAGACTTTGCCGACACTGCCAAGAGCGGTGGCCTGGTGCCCAGCGTGGCCCATGGCATGGCGATTGCGCCTGCCACCGAAGGGGCGATCAAGGATGTCGTCAGCCAGTTCTGGAACGACGACAAGGTGAGCGTCGCCGACGCCATGAAGAAGATCGCGGCCGCCGCGAAGACCAAGTAAGCCGTGTCCAACACACGCACCCGCACGCACTAAAACCAACCCCAGAGGGATCCCATCATGAAGACAAGAAACCGCCTCACGGCGGTGGCTTTGGCCGCCGCATGCGCGAATGGCGCCTTTGCTATGGACGTAGCAGGCTTTGAGTTCAACGGCTACTCCCGCGGTGGCCCGGTGTTCAACCACTCCGACGGCGTCAAGGGCAACCTGACGCTGGGCGGCGAGCTGCAGAAATACCGCCTGGGCAACGAAGGCGACAACGGCATCGAAGTCAACTTTGCCAAGGGCTTCGAGGCCGGCGGCATCAACTGGAAGGTGAACTACATGCCCGCCAAGTGGGGCAGTGGCGACATCAGCACCGAACAGGCGTTTGTGGAAATGAGCGGCTTCTCGTTCTCGCCCGAAGCCAAGTTCTGGGTGGGCCAGCGCCGCCTGCGGATCCAGGACGTGCACATCGTCGACTACTTCCTGCTGAACTACGGCGACAACATCGGCGCCGGTGTGACCGACGTGCCTGTGGGTGGCATGAAGCTGGGCGTGGGCGTGTTCTCTGGCGACAAGTTTGACGGCGGCCTGCCCAACAACGTGAAGGCGCACCGCATCAACGCCGACCTGTCCGAGATCAACACCAACCCCGGCGGCAAGCTGCGGGTGCTGCTGACCGCCGTGGGCGGCAAGAACCAGGTGGGCGGCGGCTCCGGCTCCGGCATCTCGTTGATGCACACGCAAAAGGAGTTCCTGCTGCCCAGCATCAGCAATACGCTGTATTTGCAGACATCGCGCGGCCATGCCCGTATTGATGGGGAGTTCGAGGCCATCGAGGGCACCAGCGCAGGCAAGCGCGCCACCCGCATTGCCGACTCCATCAACTGGCAAAGCGGCCCGTTTGGCGGCCAGGCCCTCATTGGCTACCAGACCAACAAGGCTGACCTGACCGGCGTGGAGACCAAGGACTTCTCGCTGGGCGGCCGTGGCTCGTACGCGTTCACCAAGAACTTCAAGGGCCTGGTGGAGCTGTCCACCACCACCCGCAAGGGCAGTGGTCCGGACCAGCGCCTGTCCAAGGTCACGCTGGCGGGTGCCCTGGCACTGAATGAAGACTTCTGGTCGCGTCCTGAGCTGCGTCTGTACGTGACGAAGGCCAACTGGAACCAGGCGGCGGCTGTGGCCAACGCAGGCACCTTTGGCGCCAATGGCAAGACCTCGCGCACGCTGGTGGGCGTGCAGTACGAGGTGTGGTGGTAAGAACCTGCTCAAGATCTTTTCGGGGTCGCACAAGTACCTTGCCGGGATGGGGTGCAAGGCGCGGGGCGCAGTGGATAGCCCGGCTATCCACAAGCGCCGCAACGCCGCAGACCGCCCGGCAAGGCACTTGCCCGAAGGGTTGGAGTGAAATCGGGCGATTGGACGCCCCGGCTGCTTGCACGGGCACGAGCCCATGCGGCGCATCCAAGGCATCCACTCATCCCGATTGCACTCCAATGCGATCCCCGAACAGATTTTGAACAGGTTCTAAGTGAGAGAGTGAGTAGCGAGTTAGTTTGAGGTAGACACTTTGTTCATTGGGGGGTGCTCTGTGCGCACCCCCCTTTTTTCATGTGACACAAAGTGAATGTGTGAATGAGTGAAACGGTGATTCAGTGACTGATCGAGACACCGCGTACCGCGCGCGCAGCGCGTGCAGTGCGTACGCAAGAGAGATTCGCAAGCAATGAAGAATTCCTTTGAAACCTGGTTGCCCAGGCTGGTGGTGACCCCGGCGTTTGTGCTGGGTTTTGCCTTCATCTATGGCCTCATGGTGTGGAACGGCGTGCTCAGCCTCACCGCATCGCGCATGCTGCCCAACTACGAATGGGCGGGCCTGGCGCAGTACGAGCGCCTGTGGGAGATGGACCGCTGGTGGGTCGCCCTGAAGAACCTGGGCATTTTTGGCGTGGGCTATGTGGGCGGATCGCTGGTGATTGGTGTGGTGCTGGCCGTGCTGCTGGACCAGAAGATCCGCGCCGAGGGCGCGCTGCGCACCATCTATCTGTACCCCATGGCGCTGTCGTTCGTGGTGACCGGCACGGCCTGGAAGTGGCTGCTGAACCCCGGTCTGGGCATCGAAAAGATGGTGCGCGACTGGGGCTTCACGAACTTTGAGTTTGGCTGGCTGGTGGACACCGAGATGGCGATCTACTGCGTGGTCATCGCAGGCATCTGGCAAAGCGCCGGGTTTGCCATGGCGCTGTTCCTGGCCGGGCTGCGCGGCATTGACGACAGCATCATCAAGGCCGCGCAGGTCGATGGTGCCTCGCTGCCGCGCATCTACTGGCGCATCGTGCTGCCCGCGCTGCGGCCGGTGTTCTTCTCCACGCTCATGGTGCTGTCGCACCTGGCCATCAAGAGCTTTGATTTGGTGATGGCGCTGACGGCGGGCGGCCCCGGTTTTGCCACCGATGTGCCCGCCACCTTCATGTACACCATGTCGTTCTCGCGCGGGCAAATTGGTCTGGGCGCGGCCAGCGCCACCATGATGCTGGCCACCGTCGCGGCCCTGGTGATTCCTTACCTTTACAGCGAACTGCGGAGCAAACCCCATGACCGCTAAGCCCTCTGTGTTTCCGTCCGTGGGTCGCGTGCTGGTCTATGGCGTGCTGGCCCTGGCCACCGCGTTCTTTCTGCTGCCGCTGTACGCCATGCTGGTCACCTCGTTCAAGGACGCCGAGGAGATCCGCAGCACCTCGCTGCTGGCACTGCCCGCGGCGCTGAATTGGTCGGCCTGGGGCACGGCCTGGCAGAGCGCCTGCACGGGCGTGGACTGCAACGGCCTGCGCCCGTTTTTCTGGAACTCGGTGGCCATGGCCGTGCCGGCCGTGCTGATCTCCACCGTGTGGGGCGCGCTCAACGGCTATGTGCTGAGCCTGTGGAAGTTTCGCGGCAGCGACACGCTGTTTGGCCTGCTGCTGTTTGGCGTGTTCATGCCCTTCCAGGTGGTCCTGCTGCCCATGAGCCAGGTGCTGGGCTGGCTGGGGCTGTCCAGCTCCATCACTGGGCTGGTGCTGGTGCACTGCCTGGCGGGGCTGGCAGGCACCACGCTGTTCTTTCGCAACTACTACGCGGCCATCCCCAGGGAGCTGGTGAACGCCGCACGCATGGACGGCGCGAGCTTCTGGCAGATCTTCTGGCGCATCGTGCTGCCGCTGTCCACGCCCATCGTGATGGTCACGCTGATCTGGCAGTTCACCAATATCTGGAACGACTTTCTGTTCGGCGTGGTGTTCTCGGGCACCGAGTCCAAGCCCATCACCGTGGGTCTGAACAACCTGGCCAACACCAGCAGCAGCGTGAAGGCCTACAACGTGGACATGGCGGCCGCCATCATCGCGGGCCTGCCAACCATGGTGATCTACGTTCTCGCAGGCAAGTTTTTTGTGCGTGGCTTAACGGCTGGCGCAGTGAAGGGATAAATCATGGCTTCTTCATTGGATATCGCAGGCATCAACAAGCGCTTTGGCAAGGGCGACAAAAGCGTGGAGGTGCTGCGCAAGGTGGACATCCACGTCGCGCCCGGCGAGTTCCTCATCCTGGTCGGCCCTTCGGGCTGCGGCAAGTCCACGCTGCTCAACATCATTGCGGGGCTCGATGAACCCACTGAGGGCGAGATCCGCATTGGCGGCAAGAACGTGGTGGGCATGCCCCCGCGCGACCGCGACATCGCCATGGTGTTCCAGAGCTATGCGCTGTACCCCACACTGAGCGTGGCCGACAACATCGGCTTTGCGCTGGAGATGCGCAAGATGCCCAAGGCCGAGCGCCAAAAGCGCATCGACGAAGTGGCCGCCATGCTGCAGATCAGCCACCTGCTGGACCGCCGGCCCAGCCAGCTCTCGGGCGGTCAGCGCCAGCGTGTGGCCATGGGGCGGGCGCTGGCGCGCCAGCCGCAACTGTTCCTGTTCGACGAGCCGCTGTCCAACCTGGACGCCAAGCTGCGCGTGGAGATGCGCGCCGAAATCAAGCGCCTGCACCAGGCCAGCGGCATCACCAGCGTGTACGTCACACACGACCAGGTCGAGGCCATGACGCTGGGCTCGCGCATTGCGGTGATGAAGGGCGGTGTGGTGCAGCAGCTGGGCACGCCGGACGACATCTACAACCGCCCGGCCAACACCTATGTGGCCACCTTCATCGGCTCGCCCACCATGAACCTGCTGCGCGGTGCGGCCACGGGGGGGCAGTTTGGCATCCAGGGCGCAGCGTTGAACCTGGCAGCCCCCGCCAGTGCCAACGAGGTGCTGCTGGGCGTGCGCCCCGAGCACCTGGTGATGCAGGAGACGGCCCCGTGGCGCGGCCGCGTCAGCGTGGTGGAGCCCACGGGCCCCGACACCTATGTGATGGTGGACACGGCCGCAGGCAGCGTCACGCTGCGCACCGACGCCCAGACCCGCGTGCAGCCCGGCGACGCCGTCGGCCTGGCGGTAGAGCCCGCCAACGCCCACTGGTTTGACGCCAGCAGCGAGAATCGGCTGGCGTGAGCCGCGCGGCGCAAGCGCTGCCGGATCGTTGCATGTAGTGTGCTGTCCCGCAAATAGCTGCACATGAAATCGCGTCCTCACCCCCAGGGCTGCGTTGCAAATCCTCGCGATAGCGACGGCTATCACTGCGGTTTGCGCCTTGCTCTGGGCGCGATGTCATCGATTTCATTTCGTGCAGCTATTTGCGGGACAGCACACTGGTTGCTATTGAAACAATAGCTGCTAGCGCATGTTCTACTAGCGCTGGCAGCTGTTTTTGCTTAAAAACACCGCATGACACCCCTGCGCCTGCTGGCCGACATTGGCGGCACCAACATTCGCCTGGCCTGGCAAGACCAGCCCGATGGCCCCCTGCACGACACCCGTGTGCTGCCCTGCGCACAGTTCCCCACGGTGGACGCCGCACTAGCGGCCTACCTGGCCGAAGTGAACATCGCCACCCCGCGCGAGGCGGCGTTTGGCATTGCCAACCCGGTCACGGGAGACGCCATCCGCATGACCAACCACAGCTGGAGCTTCTCGCAGCGCGCCGTGCGCGAGGCCTTTGGTTTTGAGCGGCTGGTGGTTATCAACGACTTCACCGCACTCGCGCTGGCGCTGCCCCTGCTCACTCCCGAGCAGCTGCGCCCCGTGGGCGGCGGTGTGGCCGTGCCGGGCGCTGCGATTGCGCTGCTGGGCCCGGGCACGGGCCTGGGCGTGTCGGGCCTGGTGTTTCCGCCCGGCTCGAGCCTGGGGGTGCCGCTGTCCGGCGAGGGCGGCCATGTCACGCTGGCCGCGCAGACCCAGCGCGAGTTCGATGTGCTGGGCATTCTGCAAGAGCGCTACGGCCACGTGTCGGCCGAACGCGCCGTGTGTGGCGCCGGGCTGGTGGACCTGTACCACGCGCTGCGCCGGCTGGCCCAGCGCGGTGGCAAGGAAGTCAGCTCCGCCGCGCAGGTGACCGAGCTGGCGCTGCAGGCCAACGACCCGCTGGCGCTGGAGGCGCTGGAGCTGTTCTGCGGCTTTCTGGGCAGTGTGGCGGGCAACCTGGCGCTCACGCTGGGTGCGCGCGGTGGCGTGTACCTGGGCGGCGGCATGGTGCCGCGACTGGGCACGTGGTTTGACCAGTCCCCGTTCCGCGCACGGTTTGAATCCAAAGGGCGCTTCCAGTCCTATCTGGCGACCATTCCCTGCTGGGTCATCGACCCCAGCGCCACGCCCGCGCTGTTTGGCGCATCGCGCGCGCTGGACATTGCGGGCTCGGACGCATGAGCAGCAACAGCGCACCGCCGCCCATGCTCCGCCCCACCGGCGTGCACCATGTGGCCATCATCGCCAGCGACTACACCCGCTCCCGCCGCTTCTACACCGAGGTGCTGGGCCTGCAGGTGGTGCACGAGCACTACCGCGCCGAGCGGCAGTCGTTCAAGCTGGACCTGCAACTGCCCGATGGCACGCAGGTGGAGCTGTTTTCCTTTCCTGAACCGCCTGCGCGCCCGTCCTACCCCGAGGCCTGTGGCCTGCGCCACCTGGCCCTGCGCGTGGCCGACATGGCGGCCAGTGTCGCTACCCTGGCGGCACATGGCGTGGCCGTGGAGCCGGTGCGCCCGGACCCGTTCACCGGGGCGCTGTTCACCTTTTTTGCCGACCCGGACGGGTTGCCGATCGAGCTGGTGGAAGAGGGCAGGGCGCGGTAACCTGCACATCGCTGCAACGCCACAGCAACACGGAGTGGCCATTGCGCTGGCGCAGAGAGTGCGGACCTGCCCCCCTGGATACGGCCCTATGTCAACCACGCCTTGACGCGCGCCGACAACGCCTCGGTGCTAATGCCGTAGCGGTCGTGCAGCGTGGGCAGGGCCCCCGCATCCAGGTAGGCATCGGGCAGCCCCGCCAGACGGAACCGCGCGGGCTGTACGCCTTTCTGCAGCAGCGCGCTGGCCACAGCCTCGCCCAGGCCGCCAACCATCGAATGGTTCTCGGCCACCACCACCAGGCGCGGCTTGCGCTGCACCTCGGCCAGGATGGTTGCGGTGTCCAGGGGCTTGATGGTGGGGCAGTGCAGCACGCCCACGCCGATGTTGTCGGCCTGGAGCGCCTTGGCCACCTCTAGCGCGCGCATGGTCAGGAAGCCGCTGGAAATGATGAGCACCTCGTCGCCATCCATCAGGCGCTTTGCTTTGCCCAGTTCGAACTGGTAGTCGTATTCGTCCAGTACCAGCGGCACATTGCCGCGCAGCAGGCGCATGTAGACGGGGCCGTTGTGCGCCGCCATTTGCGGCACGGCCTGCTCGATGTCGAGGGCATCGCAGGGGTCGATGATGGTCAGGCCCGGGATGCCACGCATCATGGCGATGTCTTCAGTGGCTTGGTGGCTGGGGCCATAGCCGGTGGTCAGGCCGGGCAGCGCGCAGCACATCTTCACGTTCAGATTTTCTTCGGCAATCACCTGGTGGATGAAGTCGTACGCGCGGCGCGTGCCAAACACGGCGTAGGTGGTGGCGAAGGGAATCAACCCTTCTTTGGCCATGCCGCCCGCAGCGCCCATCAGCAGCTGCTCGGCCATCCCCATCTGGTAGAAGCGCTCCGGGTAGGCCTGCGCAAACAGGTGCAGGTCGGTGTACTTGGCCAGGTCGGCGGTCATTCCCACGATCTCGGGGCGGGTGGCGGCCAGTTCGACCAAGGCCTTGCCAAACGGTGCGGCCTTGACGCGCTGCCCCTCGCCCGCGATGGAGGCGATCATGGCGGAGGTGGTCAGGCGCGGTTTTTTCTCGGCAACGGTGTTCATGCGGCGGCTCCTTCGGGGGCGTTCTGGTCGAGGATGGCGAGGGCCTGCTGCCACTCGGGCGGATCGACACGGATGAAGTGGTTCTTGTCACGCGTCTCCAGGAAGGGCACGCCCTTGCCCATCAGCGTGTTGAACAGGATCACACGCGGCTTGGGCCCTGTCAGATTTCGCGCGGTGTCAAAGGCCGCCAGTACGGCAGCCAGGTCGTTGCCATCGACACGCTGCACATGCCAGCCAAAGGCCAGCCACTTCTCGGCCAGCGGCTCGAAGCCAAGCACTTTGCTGCTGGGGCCGTCAGCTTGCTGGTTGTTGATATCCACCAGACAGATCAGGTTGTCGAGCTGGTGGTGGGCCGCCGACATGGCGGCCTCCCAGGTAGAGCCTTCGTCCAGCTCGCCGTCGCTCATGGAGTTGTAGACGAACGCGGGATTCTTTTTCTGCTTCAGGCCCAGCGCCATGCCCACACCGATCACCAGGCCCTGGCCCAGCGAGCCGCCCGAGATTTCCATGCCCGGTGTGTATGTGGCCATGCCGCTCATGGGCAGGCGGCTGTCGTCGCTGCCGTAGGTTTCGAGTTCGTCCTGCGGGATCACGCCTGCTTCGATCAGCGCCGCGTAGTGGGCGATGGCGTAATGGCCGTGCGACAGCAGGAAGCGGTCCCGCCCCTCCCAGGTGGGGTCTTGGGGCTGCAGGTTCAGCGCGTGGCCGTAGGCCACGGCCAGCACATCGGCCCAGCCCAAGGCCTGGCCGATGTAGCCCTGGCCCTGAACCTCACCCATGCGAACGGCGTAGCGGCGGATGCGATGGGCGCACCGGGCCAGCGCCTGCAGTTTGTCTGCGGCGGAAGTCATGGAGTTCTCCTGTGTGAAAGCGGGGAAGAAAAGCGGTCAGCGAAGGATCGAGGCCGGCACGTAAGACACCAGCGCCAGCACCAGGAAGGCAACGAAGTAGAACGGCCCCAGCTCGCGCACCGTCTGGCCCACCTTGACCTTGGCCAGCGCGCTGGTGATGAACAGCGTGGTGCCCACGGGCGGGGTGTACAGGCCCACAGCCAGGTTCACCACCATCATGATTCCCAGCTGCACCGGGTCCATGCCAATGCTTTCGGCCAGGGGCAGGAACACTGGGGTCAGCAGCAACACGGCGGCGGGCAGGTCGATGAACATGCCGATGAACAGCATCAGCAGGTTCATGATCAGGATCACGATCCAGCCCTGGCTCACGTTCTGCTGGATCCAGTGGGCCACGCCCGTGGGCATCTGGTCGTAGGTCAGCAGCCAGCCGATGGCGGCAGAGGCCATGATCACCAGCAGCACCACGCCGGTCGCCAGGCCCGCATGCACCACGGCATCGTTCAGGCGCTTGAGCGACAGGTCGCGGTACACCACCACCGACACCGCAGCGGCGTACAGCGTGGACAACACGGCCACCTCGGTGGGTGTGGCAATGCCAAAGCGCAGGAACAACACGATCAGCACCGGCAGCAGCAGCGCGGGCGACGAGTACAGCAGGTGCACGCGGAATTCACTCCAGTTGATGGGGGTGGTGTCGCGTGGGAAGTTGCGGCGCTTGCCGACCCACCAGCACATCAACATAAAGCCCACGCACATCAGGATGCCGGGCAGGATGCCCGCGACAAACAGTGCCGCAATGGAGGCATTGGCCGTCAGGGCGAACAGAATCATCGGGATCGAGGGCGGGATCAGGATGTCGATGGTGGCCGCTGCAGCCAGCGTGGCTGCAGAAAAAGCGGGCGGATAGCCCAGGCGCTTGTGCCAGGGAATCAGCAGCGAGCCGATGGCCGAGGCATCGGCCACGGCCGAACCCGACACGCCACCGAACAGCGTGGACGACAGCACGCCCACTTGCGCGGGCCCGCCGTGAAAGCGGCCGATCAGCGTGCTGAGCACGCCCACCAGCGCAGCCCCCAGGCGGCCGCCCATCATGAGCGAGCCGGTGAGCATGAAGAACGGAATCGCGATCAGCGGAAAGCTCTGCACCTGCGCCACCATCTGCTGCACCAGCAGATCCAGCGGCACACGGTCGGAGGTGGCGGCGGCAGCCATGGCCGCGACCAGCAGCGCATGGGCAATGGGCATGGCCAGCACGGCCGCACCGAGAAAGACAAAAAGAATGAGGGCGCTCATGGTGAGTTCCTTGGCAGGGGTGGCGGGGCTTACCAGTGCGCCTCGGGCACGGCGGTCTCGGCATCGGGGGCGCTGGGCACCGGCGGGGTGGCCCAGGCGTTCCAGGCCGACTTGAGCGCCAGCAACGCCAGCATCACCAGTCCACCCATCACGCAGCCATAGGTGAGCGACCCGGGCACCTGCAGGATGGGCGACTTCTCGTCGTGCACGATCTCCAGCATCTGAAAGGTGGCCCGGGCGAGCGTGCCGTACAGCGCTGCCACCACCAGCCAGCTGCCGATGGCCGCCCAGCGGCGCAGCGCGGGGGGCATGGCGTCCATCAGAAAGCTGGTGGTGATGTGGGCACCGTGCGCTGCCGCCAGCACTACGCCAGACATGACCAGCCACGGAAACAGCAGCTCCGGCACCTCATTGGCCCATTGCAGGCTGGTGCCGGTGGCGTAGCGCAACACGGTGTTGGCCACCAGGACGATGAAGATGACGGACGTGCTGATCCACAGCAGCACTCGGCATACGCCGACAACGGCCCATTCGATGAGGTTCATCGGGAGACTCCTTGGGCTGCAGGGCCGGGGCCCGTGCAGCGGCTTCGGGGAAATGAGGACAGGCGCCGCAGCGCCCCGAACGGTCAGCGCGCGGCGGCGATGACTTTCTTGAGGTACGGGCCGATGGGCGTGGTCAGCCACTTGGCGTCCACCGCAGCCGTGGCCTTGGCAAACGCGGCCTTGTCCACCGTGGTCACCTGCACGCCCTTGGCCTTGAGGTCGTCCAGCAGCTTGTCGTCGGCCTCTTGCGACATCTTGCGCTGCAGTGTCGTGGCCTCGGCAGCCGCTTCGGTCACGGCCTTACGGTCGGCGTCGGACAGGCGGTCCCAGGTGCGCTTGCTCATCAGGAACGGCGTCATCTGGAACATGTGGCTCGTCAGTGCCAGGTGCTTTTGCACTTCGTACAGCTTGCTGGCGTGGATGTTGACCAGCGGGTTCTCCTGCCCATCGACCACGCCCTGCTGCAGCGCCACGTACAGCTCGGCAAACTTGATCTGCTGTGCCTCGGCACCCAGCGCTTGCATGATGTCCACCAGCACTGCGTCAGGCGGGGTGCGCATCTTCAAGCCCTTCATGTCTTCGACCTTGGTGATGGGGCGTTTGCTGTTGGTCATGTGGCGGATGCCGTTGTCCCAATAGCCCAGCACCACCATGCCCTTGTCGGCCGACTTCTGTGCCAGCTCTTGGCCCAGTGGGCCGTCAAGCAGCTTGAACGCCTGCGCGGGGGTGGAGAACATGAACGGCATGCCGTAGGCGGCGTACTCGGGCACGGCCACCGACACGGCGCCTTGCGAGTTCGCCGTCATGTCCAGCGCGCCGGTGCGCACGGCCGTGACCATGGCAGCGTCGTCGCCCAGCTGGGCGGAGGGCGCCACCTGCACCTCGATGCGGCCTGCGGTCTTGGCCTTGAGGGTTTCAGCGAATTTGACAGCGGCCTCGTGGCGCGGATTGCCGGGGGCAGCGCCATGGCCCAGCGTGAGCTTCATGGTCTGCGCCTGCGCGAGCCCGGGCAGTGCCACCGCCAAAGCAGCGGCTGTCAGCAGGGTGCGGGTGAAGGTTTTGCGTTGCATGGTTTGTCTCCTGGTTTATGTTTGTTGAGAGGTCGTGAGGGCGGTCAGTGGATCAGCATGCCGCCGTTCACATCGAGCGTGATGCCGGTGCAATAAGTCGAAAGCGGGCTGGCGAGAAACACGCAGGCTCCGGCAATGTCATCGGCCCGGCCCAGGCGGGCGAGTGGAATGGTTTCCGCGATCTCGGCCTTTTTCTCTTCGGTCAGCTTGCCCTTGATGATGTCCGTGCCGATCAGGCCGGGGGTGATGCAGTTGACGCGGATGTTCTCGGGACCAAACTCGCGGGCCATGGCGCGGGCCAGGCCCAGCACACCTGCTTTGGCGGCCGAGTAGTGGGGCCCGCCCAGAATGCCGCCGCCGCGCTGGGCCGACACCGACGAGATGCAGATGATGGAGCCGCTTTGCTGTGCACGCAGCGTGGGCAGCACAGCCTGGGACATGTACAGCGTGCCACGCAGGCTGACGTTGAGAATGCGGTCGTAGTCGGCGCCCGTGATCTCCAGCGTCTTGACGGGCTGGGTGATGCCCGCGTTGTTGACCAGCGTGTCGATGCGGCCGAAATGGGCATACACCTGGGCGGCGGCGGCATCGCACGATGCTTTGTCGGTCACATCGGCCACCAGGCCCAGGTGGCCCTCGCCCAGCCGCGCGGCGGCGCCTGCGGGGTCGGCGGCTTCGAGGTCGAGGATGGCGACTTTGGCGCCTTGCTCGGCCATCAGGCGGGCGGTGGCAAACCCGAGGCCGTTGAGTCCCGCCCCTCCGGTAATGATGGCAACTTGGTTCTTGAGCAGCATGTGTTTTGTCTCCTGTGGTGTGAAGGTGCAGGAGACTTGCACGCTGCCGGTGAGGGCGGCTGTCGAAGCGGTGTCTCCTGTTCTGGGAGCCGATTCTCAAAGCCGCTCAAGATGATGACAAGCGATGAATCATCAGCGTAAGATGACATTCCGTCATCTAACGTCAGGGTTCACCCCATGCCCACCTTGCCGCCCATTGCCAATCTGCAGGCCTTCGAGGCCGTGGCACGCCGCCGCAGCTTTGCACTGGCAGCGGCGGAGTTGAACCTCACGGCCTCGGCCATCAGTCACCAGGTTTCGCGACTGGAGGCACAGCTGGACATCCGCCTGTTCGAGCGCAGCGCCCATGGGGTGCGCCTGAGCCCTGCGGGCGAGCATTACCTGATGCACGTGGGTGCCGCGCTCAACGCCATTGCCACGGCCACGGACGATTTGCGGCACGGCATCCGCAACAGCCTGTATGTGCATTCGGCGCCCAGCATTGCTAGTCTGTGGCTCATGCCGCGCCTGCACCACTTTGCGCAGGCCTACCCGGAGATATCGCTCAACCTCTCGGCCGCTCACACACCCAGCGATTTCGCGCTCGGCCAGGCCGACATCGACATCCGCTACGGCATTCCGCAGTGGGGCGATCTGGTGGTGGAGCCGTTGTTTGAGGAGGCGATCGTGCCGCTGGCCAGCCCGGCCTTCATCAAGGCGCACAAGCTCAAGCGCGCGGAGCAGCTGCTGGAGCTGCCGCTGATCCAGAGCAACGTGAGCATCGTGCAGTGGTCAGACTGGTTTGGCCGGTTCGCCAAGGTGCGGGCGCCCGACCGTTTCTCCCTGCGGTTTGACCGCGCCCAGATGTCCCTGGACGCCGCCACGCAGGGCCTGGGCGTGGCGCTAGAGAGCGCCGTCAACGCGGGTGGTCACCTGGCCGATGGCAGGCTGACGGCCCCGTTCGGCATGGACCAGGCCGTGCGGGTGAAGGCGCATTTTGCGGTGTACCCCGAGCGGCACGCCAAGCGCCCGGCGGTGGAGGCTTTTTTGTCGTGGCTGCACAGCGAGGCTGCACAGACCTAAGAAAACAAGGCCACGCGACCGAGGCTGCGAAGGTCTGCAGCCGCTGGACGCGAGGCTCTCACATCTCCTCGCTCCAGCAATACCCGTCGCGCGCAATCATCGCGCTGGCTGCACGCGGGCCCCAGCTACCGGCAGGGTAGGGGCGGGGGCCTGCCGGGTCGTTCTTCCAGTATTGCAGGATGGGTTCCACCCAGCGCCAGGCTTCTTCCTGCTCGTCGCTGCGCACAAACAGGTTCAGGCGGCCGGCGATCACGTCGAGCAGCAGGCGCTCGTAGGCGCCCACGCGTTCGGTGCCAAAGCGCTGGTCAAAGTCCAGGTTCAGGTGCACCTGCGACAGCGCGGGCTCGGTCTGGTGCTGGGCGGCGCCCTGCGCCATCAGGTGCAGCTCCAGTCCGTCCTTGGGCTGCAAATTGATCACCAGCCGGTTGGCGGCGCCTGCGGGCGTCTTGAAGATGGGGTGGGGAACGGGGCGGAAGTTGATGACGATGTGCGCATCGCGCCCCGCCAGCCGCTTGCCGGTGCGGATGTAGAACGGCACGCCCGCCCAGCGCCAGTTGCTGATCTCGGTGCGCAGCGCCACAAAGGTTTCGGTGGTGCTGCTGGCGGCCACGCCTTTCTCTTGCGCGTAGCCGGGCACGGGCTGGCCCTGGTGGTTGCCGGCCGCGTACTGCCCACGGATCACGTGCTGGCCGATAGTCTCCAGCGTCCAGGGCTTGAGCGACTGCAGCACCTTGAGCTTTTCGTCGCGGATCGCGTTGGCGCTGGAGTTGATGGGGGGCTCCATGCCGATCGCGCACAGCAGCTGCAGCGCGTGGTTCTGCACCATGTCGCGCAGTGCGCCGGTCTGGTCGTAGAACGCGCCGCGCGACTCCACACCCAGCTCCTCGGCAATCGTGATCTGGATGTTGGCAATGGTTTCGCGGCGCCACAGGGGCTCGAACAGCGCGTTGCCAAAACGCAGCGCAAACAGGTTCTGGACGGACGGCTTGCCCAGGTAGTGGTCGATGCGGAAGACCTGCTCTTCCTTGAGCACGCGGCGCAGCGTGTCGTTGATCGCGCGGTTGGACTGCAGGTCGTGGCCCAGGGGCTTTTCCAGCACCACGCGGGTGGTGGGGCCGTTCAGGCCCACGGCGGCGATCTGCTCACACACATTGGTGAACAGGCTGGGGGCTGTGGCCACATACATCACCACCGAGTCGGCTCCGCGCGCCTTCAGCGTCTCGGCCAGGCACTCGTAGTCCTGGGTTTTGGACAAGTCCATGCGCAGGTAGTGCAGCAGCGCGGCGAAGCGTGCAAACTCGTCCGGGCTGGGGCGCTTGGCCAGCTCCACGCTGTCGAACCGCGACTGGATCAGGCTGCGGTATTGTTCGTCGCTCAGGTCATCACGTGCCACCGCGATGATGCGCCCCCCCTCAGGCAGCGTGCCATGCCGAAAGGCCTGAAACAATGCGGGCATGAGCTTGCGCCAGGCGAGGTCGCCGGTGCCGCCGAACAGGACGAGGTCAAAACTCATGGTGTCTCCGTGATGGGGTGGTTCGTTTTGTTGCGTGGGATTGTAATCACGTTACATGATTTTCTAAAGAGGAGTGCCTTGTATCTACTGCTTGTAACCCAAAAGAACCTGTTAATAGGTCACTTTGTCGTGTAATCAAGTTACTATCTCGGCGCTTTTTTCACCTTACCCGTTTGATGACCATGCCTCTCCGTTGCGACCAGTCTGCGCTGTGGCCCCAGTTGGCCGCCCACTACGCCTCCCACGGCCAGCACCTGGACATGCGCCAGGCGTTTGCGCAGGATGCCCAGCGGTTTGCAGCCTTCAGCCAGTTGGCTCCGCATGTGTTTGCTGACCTGTCCAAGAACCTGTGGGACCGCGATACCGAAGCCCTGCTGCTGGATCTGGCCCGCGACTGCGGCCTGGTGCAACACCGCGATGCGATGTTTGCAGGCAAGGCCATCAACACCACCGAAAACCGCGCCGTGCTGCACACGCTGTTGCGCCGCCCTGCAGGCGTGGACCTGCCCGGTGACGTGCCCGAGACCGCACAGCGCCTGGCCGACGTGCACCACACGCTTGAGGCGATGCTGCAGTACGCCGAGCAGGTGCGCAGCGATGCCGCCATCACCGACGTGGTGAACATTGGCATCGGCGGGTCGGACCTGGGTCCGCACATGGCCGTGCGCGCGCTCGAAGAGTTCCGCATCCCTAGCAAGCGCTTTCACTTTGTGTCAAACGTGGACGGGCACGAGCTGCACCACGTGCTCAAGGGCCTGCGGCCCGAGAGCACGCTGTTCCTGGTCGCGTCCAAGACCTTCACCACGGCCGAGACCATGACCAACGCGCGCTCGGCACTGGCGTGGTTTGGTGCCCAGGGCGGGCGCGATGTGGCCCGCCACTTTGCGGCGCTCACCACCAACATCGAGGCTGCAGCGGCCCTCGGCATCACCACCACCTTCGGCTTCTGGGACTGGGTGGGCGGCCGCTACTCGCTGTGGTCGGCCATTGGCCTGCCGATTGCCATCGCGATCGGTGCCCAAGGCTTCCGAGATTTCCTTGCGGGCGCGCACGCCATGGACGAGCATTTCCGCACCGCACCGCTGGCGCAGAACCTGCCGGTGCGCCTGGGTCTGCTCGATGTCTGGTACCGCAATTTCCACTGCTTCACCAGCCGCTGCATCGCGCCGTATCACGCCGCGCTGGGGCGCTATTCGGCCTACCTGCAGCAGCTGGAGATGGAAAGCAACGGCAAGCGCGTGGCGCAAGACGGCAGCACGCTGGCCTGCGTCACATCGCCCGTGCTGTGGGGCGAGCCCGGCACCAACGGCCAGCATGCGTTCTTCCAGATGCTGCACCAGGGCGCCGATGTGCTGCCGCTGGAGATCGTGGCCGTGCGCAAGGCCTCGCACCCGCTGCCCGGCCACCAGCAAAAGCTGCTGGCCAACGCCCTGGCGCAGACGCAGGCGCTGATGGCAGGCAAGGCCAGCGACGACGGCCACCGGCACTTTCCGGGCAACCGCCCCAGCACGCTCATGCTGCTCGAATCACTCACCCCCACATCGCTGGGCGCGCTGATTGCACTGCAGGAGCACCGCGTGTTTGTGAGCGGCAGCCTGTGGGGCATCAACAGCTTTGACCAGTGGGGCGTAGAACTGGGCAAGGTGCTGGCCAAGGACCTGGAGGCGCGGCTGGAGAGCGGTGATGTGGCGGGGCTCGATGGCTCCACCGCTGGCCTGCTGGGCTTGCTACGCAGCCCTGCCTGACCTTCACGGCACAGCAAAGTCCTCGGGGTCGCTCTGGCGGAGGACCGGGCGCCCTGCCGGCAGAAGCCGGCACAGTTTCTGGTCGACAGCTAACGCATCAGGAGACACTCCCCATGGCGATTCCGCACTATCCGGACTTCCGCTCCGCAGCCTTTTTGCGCCAGCATCTGCGTGACACCATGGCGTTCTACGACCCCGTGGCCACCGATCTGAGCGGCGGGCAGTTCCACTTTTTTCTGGACGACGGCACGGTTTACAACACGCACACCCGCCATCTCGTCAGCGCCACCCGTTTTGTTGTCACGCACGCCATGCTCTACCGCACCACGGGGGAGGCGCGTTATCAGGCGGGCATGCGGCACGCGCTCACGTTCCTGCGCACCGCGTTCCTCGACCCCGCCACGGGCGGCTACGCCTGGCTGATCGACTGGCAGGATGGCCGCACCACCGTGCAAGACGCCACGCGCCACTGCTACGGCATGGCCTTTGTGATGCTGGCGTATGCCCGCGCTTACGAGGCCGGAGTGCCCGAGGCCCGCGATTGGCTGGCTGAGGCTTTTGAAACTGCCGAACAGCACTTCTGGCAACCTGCCGCAGGCCTGTATGCCGACGAGGCCAGCCCTGATTGGCGGCTGACCAGCTACCGAGGCCAGAACGCCAACATGCACGCCTGCGAGGCCATGATCTCCGCCTTCCGCGCTACGGGCGAGCGTCGTTACATCGAGCGTGCCGAACAACTCGCGCAAGGTATCTGCCAGCGGCAGGCCGCGTTGTCCACCCGCGCCCTTGCGCCCGCTGCCGAAGGTTGGGTGTGGGAGCACTTCCATGCCGACTGGTCCGTGGACTGGGACTACAACCGCTATGACCGCAGCAACATCTTCCGCCCCTGGGGCTACCAGATCGGCCACCAGACCGAATGGGCCAAGCTGCTGCTGCAACTCGACGCCTTGCTGCCCGCCGAATGGCACCTGCCGTGTGCGCAGCGCCTGTTCGATACCGCTGTGGAGCGGGGCTGGGATGCCGAACACGGCGGCCTGTACTACGGCATGGCGCCCGACGGCAGCATCTGCGACGACGGCAAATACCACTGGGTGCAGGCCGAGAGCATGGCGGCTGCAGCGGTGCTTGCTGTGCGCACGGGGGATGCGCGCTACTGGCAGTGGTACGACCGCATCTGGACCCACTGCTGGGCCCACTTTGTGGACCACGAACATGGCGCGTGGTTTCGCATCCTGCACCGCAACAACCGCAACACCACCCGCGAGAAGAGCAATGCGGGGAAGGTGGACTATCACAACATGGGGGCGTGTTATGACGTGTTGGGAGCGCTGGGGCTGGGGGCTGAGAAGGGCTGACCGGCAGCGAGTCGCCCTGACGACGTAAGCTCACCCCATCGGAACCATCCGGTCCAGCAGGAGAGGAAACATGGAAGTCGGTTTGCTGACCCCGGCGCAACAGGAGCAGATGGTGGACTTGCTGCTTGCGCTGCATGATCACTACCACCCGGGCCGTGCGCTCGACCGGGTCCTTGTGCGCAACCACCTGTTGGACAACCTGTGCGGACCCCACTCTCAGATTCGACTTGTGACGGCAGAACTCGGCGGCGAGTTGTTGGGGTTTGCCGCCATTTACCTGGTGTATTCGTTGGTGGAGCCCGAGCCCGCCCACCAACGGCAGTGTGTACTTAAGGAGCTGTTTGTTTCTCCGCACCATCGGAGCCAAGGTATTGGCCTGGCTTTGATGCAATGGGTGGCGCGATACGCGCTGGACAACGGCTGTGGCCGCATCGATTGGTCGGTCAAGTCGTCCAACGCCCGGGGCATTGCGTTTTACGAGAGCCTGGGTGCAAGGTTGGTCAGTGACCGCCTCAGCTATCGGATCGTGCGCGAGGAGATCGGCGCGTTGGTGGGCTGGTGATGGAGCGCTGGCCTTTGTGCCCCACTGTGACCAGTTGCTCGGCGCTTTTCACACCTTGAAGAAATTCACCGGCAGCCCAGCCACTTCGACCTGCATGCTGAACAGCGACCCCGCTGCAACCGCTGCCTGCTGTTCTTGAAGAGGCCTTCCCGCCCGCGCCGACGTAATGAACAGCGTCCGCAAATCCTCCCCTCCAAAACACACCATGGTCGGACACTGCACCGGCACGGCAATGCGCTGCAGCACCTCACCCGCTGGCGAAAGCTGCAACACACACGCGCCTTCGTACATCGCCACCCAGTAGTTGCCTTCCACATCCACCGCCGCGCCATCGGGCCGCCCACCGTACGGCTGGCCGTCCACCTTGCGGTCGAACTGCACCCAGGGGCGGCGGTTGGTGATATCGCCCGTGGCCACCTCAAAGTCGAACTGGTCGATGCGGTGCTCCGGCGTGTTGGACCAGTACATCGTGCGGTTGTCGGGGCTGAAGGCCAGGCCGTTGGCGGTGAAGTTGTCGCCTGCCATGTGACGCACACGGTAGCTGGTGGCGCTGGCCGGGTCGGCCTGTAGGCACCACAGCGCCGCATTCGGTGCGGTGCGGGGCGTGATGACCGAGCCCGCCCAGAAACGGCCTGCGGTATCGCAGCGGCCGTCGTTCAAGCGCAGGACCGCGGTGTCATGCTGCTCGGGCGGCAGCAGGGCCAGGCAGCTGAGGGCGGTGGGGTCTGCGCTGTCCTTGGCCGTATCCAGAAGATAGAAACCGTTTCGTAACCCAATTACCAATCGCCCATCGGTCGCAGGCGTGCAGCAGCCGGGCTCGCTGGGCATGCGCCACTGCCGGTGGTGGCCGCTGTCAGGATGCCATGCGTGTACCGCTTGTCCCTGAATGTCACACCAGTAAAGGGATTTTTCCGTGGGGTGCCAGAAGGGGGATTCACCCAGTTCGGAAGGCGGCAAGGGCAAGGTTTGCAGGGACATGGGTTGAATTGGGGTGGTTATCGAGTTACATTCTAGGGCCTCAGATAACGACCCTGGCGCAATGCACGGGGTCCTGCCACCCACCGATGGAGACTTCCATGCACCCAGTTGTAGCGCGCGTGACCGAGCGCATTGTCCAGCGCAGCGCAGACACCCGCGGCGCCTACCTAGCCGGCGTTGACGCCATGATCGCCCGCAAGCCCGCACAAGACCGCATGGGCTGTGCGAACCTGGCCCACGCCTACGCGGCATTGCCGGGATCGGACAAGTTCAAGGTCACGGTCGAGAAGGCGCCCAACATCGGCATCGTCACGGCCTACAACGACATGCTCTCGGCGCACCAGCCGTACCAGGGCTACCCCGCTATCCTGCGTGATGAGGCCGCCCAGCTCGGTGCCACGGTGCAAGTGGCCGGTGGCGTGCCCGCCATGTGCGATGGTGTGACGCAGGGTACGCCCGGCATGGAGCTGTCGCTGTTCTCCCGCGATGCCATTGCCATGGCCACTGCGGTAGCGCTGTCCCACGATGTGTTCGATGGTGCGCTGCTGCTGGGCGTGTGCGACAAGATCGTGCCCGGCCTGCTGATCGGCGCGCTGCACTACGGGCATCTGCCCTGCGTGTTTGTGCCCGCAGGCCCCATGGGCACAGGCCTGTCGAACAAGGAGAAATCCAAGGTGCGCGAGCAGTACGCACAAGGCCTGGTGGGCCGTGACGAACTGCTCAAGGCCGAATCGGCCGCGTACCACAGCCCTGGCACCTGCACGTTCTACGGCACGGCCAACAGCAACCAGATGCTGCTCGAAGCCATGGGCCTGCATGTGCCCGGTGCAGCGTTCGAGTCGCCCGGCAGCGAGGCGCGCGAGGCCTTCACGCGCCAGGCGCTGCGCACGGTGCTCGACATCGGCAAGCGGGGCAACCGCTTCACCCCTATCGGCAAGCTGGTGGACGAGCGCTGCATCGTCAACGCCATGGTGGCCCTGCTGGCCACGGGCGGCTCCACCAACCACCTGATCCACTGGGTGGCGATTGCGCGCAGCGCGGGCATCCTGATCGACTGGACGGACTTTGACGAACTCTCGTCGGTGGTGCCTCTGCTGGCCCGCGTGTACCCCAATGGCGATGCCGATGTGAACCAGTTCCAGGCGGCAGGCGGCCCGCCCTGGATCCTGCGCGAGCTGCTGGCGGGTGGCTTGATGCACCCTGACGTGATGAGCGTGAACGCGGGCGGCATTGCCGATGGCGGCAAGAGTGCCCCGGCGGTGTCGGGCGACACCTCGGTGCTGCGGCCTGTGAGCGAACCCTTCTCACCCACCGGCGGGCTGCGCCTGCTGCAAGGCCGTCTGGGCCGCGCGGTGATCAAGGTGTCGGCCGTGCCCGAAGACCGCCACATCGTCCAAGCCCCAGCGCGAGTTTTTGACTCGCAAGAAGCCCTGCTCGCCGCCTTCAGCGCGGGCGAGGTGAACCAGGACATGGTGGCCGTGGTGCGCTTTCAGGGCCCGCAGGCCAACGGCATGCCCGAGCTGCACAAGCTCACGCCCCCGCTGGCAGTGCTGCAGAACCAGGGCTTCCAGGTGGCGCTGGTCACCGACGGCCGCATGAGTGGCGCCTCCGGCCGCGTACCGGCCGCGATCCACGTCACGCCTGAGGCCCTGGCCGGTGGCCCGCTGGCCAAGGTGCGTGATGGCGACATCGTGCGGGTGGATGCGGTGGCTGGCACGCTCGATGTGCTGGTGGACGACGCCGAGTGGGCCGCACGCGCCTCGGAGCCCTGCAGCGCCCCATCACCCATCGGCTTCGGCCGCGAACTCTTCACCAACTTTCGCCGCCACGCAGGCGGTGCCGAACAAGGAGCCTGTACATGGCTGTAACCCCTGCTTCCGCCCCCATGAATCCCCTCGACATCGCCAGCCATGGCCCGGTCATCCCTGTCATCGTGATCGACCGCGTGGAAGACGCGCTGCCCCTGGCCGAGGCCCTGCTGGCCGGTGGCGTGAAGGTGCTGGAGGTGACGCTGCGCACCGCTGCCGGTCTGCCCGCCATCGAAACCATCGCCCGCCATCTGCCCGAAGCTGTGGTGGGTGTGGGCACGGTGCTCAACGCCGATGACGCGCGCCGCGCGAGCGAAGCCGGTGCGCGTTTTGCCGTGAGCCCCGGCTACACCTCGGCCGTGGGCAGCGCCTGCAAGGGCCTGAACCTGCCATTGCTGCCCGGTGTGGCCACGTCCAGCGAGATCATGGCGGCGCTGGCCGATGGGTTCTCGTTCCTCAAGCTCTTCCCGGCCGAGGCCGTGGGCGGCATCCCGCTGCTCAAGTCCTGGGCCAGCCCGTTTGGCCAGGTGAGCTTTTGCCCCACGGGTGGCATCACCAACGCCACTGCCTCCAACTACCTGGCACTGCCCAATGTGCGCTGCGTGGGCGGCTCATGGCTTACGCCCACCGATGCGGTGCGCGCGGGAGACTGGGCGCGCATCACCCAGCTGGCGCGCGACACCCAGGCATTGCGCAAGGCGGCTTGAGGGGCTCTGGGCGCTGGGTTTGCAGCCAAAAGCGCCTGGTGCGCTAGTGCAATATGCACTAGCAGCTATCAAAATAAGAGCAAAGGAGGCACTGACACCGTGGCGCCAGCGTTACGGTGTCTCTGCTGCGCGCGCCGAGTTGGCTGGACTTGTCGCAGCGCCCCTCTATCATGGCCACGCGGGGATACCCCGTGACCGAGCAACGATTGTTCAAGAGAGGGAATTCGCTATGGATTTTGTTTCGGCTGTCAAAAGCTGCTTCGCGCAGTACGCAGGGTTTTCGGGCCGTGCTCCACGCTCCGAGTTCTGGTGGTTTGCGCTGTTCCAGCTCGGGGTGCTGGTGATTGCCACCATGATCAGCCAGGTGCTGTATGGCATTGCCGCGCTGGCCCTGCTGTTGCCCGCGCTGGCCGTGGGGGCTCGCCGCTTGCACGATATTGGCCGCTCCGGCTGGTGGCAGCTGCTGTCCCTCACCGGTATCGGCACCCTGGTGCTGATTTACTGGTGGGTGCAACCCAGCGGGGAGTAAACCCATGGCAGGCCAGTGTCCCGAGTTGGCCCCATAGAAAAAACAAAAGCCCGCAGACCGTAAGGCCTGCGGGCTTTTGTGTAGTGGGCTGCGCAGTCAGCACGGGGCTGCTGCGCAGGGGGCAGGCAATTACATGCCCATGCCGCCCATGCCACCCATGCCGCCCATGTCGGGCATGCCGCCACCAGCTGGGGCGTCATCCTTCGGGGCCTCAGCCACCATGGCTTCGGTCGTCAGCAGCAGCGATGCCACGGAGGCAGCGTTTTGCAGAGCGGTGCGGGTGACCTTCGTGGGGTCCAGAATGCCCAGTTCGAGCATGTCGCCGTAGGTGTCGTTGGCAGCGTTGAAGCCAAAGTTGCCCTTGCCAGCCAACACTGCGTTCACCACCACCGAGGCTTCGCCACCGGCGTTGTTCACGATTTCGCGCAGAGGAGCTTCCACTGCCTTCAGCACCAGCTTGATACCGGCGTCCTGGTCAGCGTTGTCGCCCTTGATCGAGTCGCCCACAGCTTGCTTGGCACGCAGCAGAGCCACGCCGCCACCAGCCACAACGCCTTCTTCCACAGCTGCACGGGTAGCGTGCAGTGCGTCTTCCACGCGGGCCTTCTTTTCCTTCATTTCGACTTCGGTGGCAGCGCCCACCTTGATCACGGCCACGCCGCCAGCCAGCTTGGCCACGCGCTCTTGCAGCTTTTCGCGGTCGTAGTCGGACGTGGCTTCTTCGATCTGCACGCGCACTTGCTTGACGCGGGCTTCGATGTCAGCGGCAGCGCCAGCGCCGTCGATGATGATGGTGTTTTCCTTGCCCACTTCGATGCGCTTGGCTTGGCCCAGGTCGGCCAGAGTAACCTTTTCCAGGGTCAGACCGACTTCTTCAGCGATGACCTTGCCGCCCGTCAGGATGGCGATGTCTTCCAGCATGGCCTTGCGGCGGTCGCCGAAGCCAGGAGCCTTCACAGCCACAACCTTCAGGATGCCGCGGATCGTGTTGACCACCAGCGTAGCCAGGGCTTCGCCTTCGACTTCTTCAGCAATGATCAGCAGGGGACGGCCAGCCTTGGCAACTTGCTCCAGCGTGGGCAGCAGGTCGCGGATGTTGCTGATCTTCTTGTCGAACAGCAGCACGAAGGGGTTGTCCAGAATCGCAGATTGCTTTTCGGGGTTGTTGATGAAGTAGGGCGACAGGTAGCCGCGGTCAAACTGCATGCCTTCCACGACGTCCAGTTCGCTGTCCAGCGACTTGCCGTCTTCCACGGTGATCACGCCTTCCTTGCCAACCTTGTCCATGGCGTCAGCGATCAGCTTGCCGATGGTTTCGTCGGAGTTGGCGGAGATCGAACCCACCTGGGCGATTTCCTTGGAGGTGGTGGTGGGCTTGGAAGCCTTCTTCAGCTCGGCGACCAGGGCCGTCACAGCCTTGTCAATACCGCGCTTCAGGTCCATCGGGTTGATGCCGGCGGCCACGTACTTGAAGCCTTCGCGCACGATGGCTTGTGCCAGCACCGTAGCGGTGGTGGTGCCGTCACCAGCGTTGTCGCTGGTCTTGGAGGCCACTTCCTTCACGAGCTGGGCGCCCATGTTCTGCAGCTTGTCCTTGAGTTCGATTTCCTTGGCCACGGACACACCGTCCTTGGTCACGGTAGGGGCGCCGAACGAGCGCTCCAGCACCACATTGCGGCCCTTGGGGCCCAGCGTGACCTTGACCGCGTTGGCCAGGATGTTCACGCCTTCAACCATGCGAGCGCGGGCTTCGCCGCCGAAAACTACGTCTTTTGCTGCCATTTTGGAGCTCCTGAAAATTTGATTCAAATTGGCTGCTGGTGCTTATTCAAAAAGCACCAGCAGCTATGAAAAGATGAGTGATTCAGAGGGGAGAGAAATTACTTCTCAACCACTGCAAACAGGTCGTCTTCCTTCATGACCAGCAGCTCGTCGCCCTTGACCTTGACGGTCTGGCCCGAGTACTTGCCGAACAGAACGCGGTCACCGACCTTCACGTTCAGGGCGAGCACTTCGCCCTTGTCGTTGCGCTTGCCGGGGCCAACGGCCAACACTTCACCTTGATCGGGCTTTTCAGCGGCGTTGTCAGGGATCACGATGCCGGAGGCTGTCGTGGTTTCGCTTTCAATACGCTTGACGATCACGCGATCGTGCAGAGGGCGAAGGTTCATTGCAATGCTCCTGTTTTCAGTAAAAAAGCTGAGGGACTCAATCAGCCCCGGCCATCCGGGGCCACCAAACTGCCAGCAGGGAGTGCGGTGTTAGCACTCGTCTGCGGTGAGTGCTAATGATACGGGCATTTGTGGCCATTTCAAGACACCCCCTCAGAACATGGGGGCGAAGGCTTTGTCTCCCTGTTCTTGCGGAACGCCACTCTACTTTCGTTTTTTCGCCATTCAACTTTAGATTTTGGTGACTCGCTAGCGCGGAGTTGCCGCGTATGCCGTCAGCCTGTCGTTCTTTGGAACGTTTTGAACAGCAGCGAGAAAGTAGAAGTGGGTGCACACTATTTTGTGATTGGTCGAAACCGAGTTGCTTCCATGGCAGCTCCCGGCTGGTTGCAGTCATAGGGGTGCCGCAGACGGATGAGTGTCAGGGTCAGTGCATGTTTTATCTTCACCTTAGGGTGATCCCTAAACAGCCGTGCACCGATGTACATGTTTTCAAGCGCCTCGGTTGAAGCGCTGACTGGCAAAAGCTACGGGGAGTTGGGTGGGCTGCTTCAGGCTGGTTGCAGACATACGGGATGCGTCATCGAATGAGTACTATCGGCCATGAGCAGTCACTCGCACCCTGCTGGACGGTAGCTTCCACGAGCATGACTCGTCCACGCTGGCCTTTGAATTGGCGGCGATGGCCGCCTTCCGCGAAGGGTTTGCGAAAGCGTCACCCCAGGTGCTGGAGCCCATGATGGCTGTGGAGGTCATCACCCCGGTCGACTACCTGGGCGATGCCATCGGCGACCTGAACCGCCGCCGCGGGCTGGTGCGTACCCAAGGCCTGCGTGGCAACGCCGCCACGGTCGAGGCCGAGGTACCGCTGAAAGAGATGTTCGGCTACATCGGCAGCCTGCGGGCCCTGTCCTCAGGTCGTGCACAGTATTCGATGCAGCTGGACCACTACGGGGTGGCGCCAGAGGTCCAAGCCGCAGAGCTGGTGGGTTGAGCTGAGAGCGCCGGGCCAGTTGCCCGGTACAGCCGTTGAGGGGGCGTGGACGAGAGTCTGCCCCCTTTTTTTGGCTTTGCGAGATGTTTGCTGCGGGACGGCTCCGGTCATCAAGGCTCAGCCGGGGGATGCAGCCAGAAGATCACATACGCCTCACAGACTTCATGTTGACCTCACGCAGGCACCCAATACTGGCCCCAACGCTCAATGGTTCTTGGTTGGAAAGGGTTCCATGTTTATTGCAATCGCGCTGGGCATGGCCCTGCTGTGCCTGGCCATCTTTGGGTTGGCGACCTTCTTTCTGGCAAGGGGCATGGCTAGAAGTTACGGCTATGTCTTCCACCAGTTACTCGGATATCAACCGCCCACTGTCGCGCTGCGGTTGACCTCCTGGGCCTGCGCCCTGCTTGTGCTGATACTCCTGCCGATGAAAGGATGCAGCCATATGCAGGTGGAGCTGTATCGCCAGGCGATTCCTCCTCAATTCGAGCTGGTGGAAGCTCTGCACCACGATGAGATCGTTGGTTTCCGAGAGGGGTGTGGATACGCAATCTTCCGGCTTTCAGAAGACAACCTGGCGCGCATTCGTCGCCAGGGCCTGGCTTACTTCGACGCGGCCCAGCTTGGGCGGGATGGCAAGCCCTACCACCAATACCAGCCGTGGCAAGCCACGCTGACCGATGCGCATGACCAGCTGTTCCGCGGGCAGAGCTGCGCAGGTGAACCGCCTGAATTGCTGGAGCAGGCTCAGCGCGCAGTTGGCAAAGAAGGGGCGTTCTTCACTACCGGCCACGAGCAGGATCTGGTGGTTGTTCCCGAGTTGGGATTGCTCATCTACTCCTACAACGGTTGACCGAACGGCCCCGCTTTATCTATTGCACCTTCTACCTTGTGCATCATCTCATCGCCATATCCCCCCAACGAGGCTCAGCAATGGCATCAACCAGGCATAGATCTGCGCGATCGCGTGCACATTTGAACGGAGTTGCTTGTCCGTTCAGTCAATCCACTACCTTGAACGACCAACCTCGAAGTAGCCGACCAAATTCAGTGCGCAATCAACTGCACAGTTAGGCGCATGGGCCCCTCGGGCTACAACTTGGACTACCCAGCTTTGCGTCCTATGTCCAAATCTCTGTCCAAGAGACAGTCGATAAATGCACCCAAGAGCGCTGGTCGATGCTGCCTGTTCGGGTAGTAGAGGAACAGCCCAGGGCGTGAGATCGACCAGTCCGCCAAGACCTGGACCAACCTGCCATGGGCCAAGTGCTCGGCCACACCATCTCGTTCGAAGTGATAGGCAATACCGAGCCCGTTCAGCGCAGCAGCAATGCCAATGTCAGCGTGATTGGTGACGACAGGCCCATCCACCGCGACTTCCATTTTTTGGCCCTTCTTTTCGAACTCCCAGCGGTACTGTCTGCCGTCCATCTGGAGCCGCCAGTTAATGCACGCATGGCTGTGCAAATCTGCGGGTGTCTTAGGGACCCCTCGCTCAGCCAGATAGCCTGGAGAGGCCACTGCAACCATGTTCAGGTCTGGGCTGAGGCGCACGGCAATCATGTCCTTCTCAAGCCGTCCACCCACGCGGATGCCCGCGTCGAAGCGGCCCACAACAATGTCGGCCAGAGCGTCGTCGACCACGATGTCGAGCAGCACGTCAGGGTAGGCACGATGGAAGCGTGAAAGCCTTGGGGCAATGATGGTTCTCGCTGCGACCCCCAGCGTGTTGATGCGAAGCGTGCCTGTCGCACGTCCTGCAGCCTCGGTGGCTTCAGCGACTGCTGCATCCATTTCCCGAAACAGTGGGGCTATGCGCCCATAAAGCAGTTCGCCACTTGCAGAGGGCGCGACGCTTCGTGTCGTCCTATTCAGAAGGCGCGTGCCGATCCGGGCTTCGAGCTGTCGAATGGTCTGGCTGAGCGCAGACGGCGAAAGGCCCAGATGTTCAGCCGCGCGGGCAAAGCTCTTGCGTTCGACCACGGCAGCAAAAGCTTTTAGCTCAGCAAATTCGAACCCGCGCATTATGTATTCCTTGCTACATAGCTCATTCGAATTCTAGATGATTCACTTATTTCACTACGGCACGCATCCTTAGGCTTCATTCAACACACGGAGCACCAGCATGCACCCCTCGACTCTTCCTGAACCCATTGCCGCGTACTTCGCGGCTGAGCACAACCCTGAGGCCTTGGGGTGTTGTTTCACACCGCAAGCGGTCATGAAGGACGATGGCCACACCTACACCGGCGTCGAAGCCATCACGGCCTTTATGGCCGAGGCATCCGCCAAGTACAGCGCAACGACGGTGCCGTTTGCGCTGGCAAGTGAGGGGGGCCTCCAGATCGTCCACGCCAAGGTCACAGGCAACTTCCCTGGCAGCCCTATCAATCTGTCCTATCGCTTTCGCCTGGAACGCGGCCTGATTTCATTGCTGGAGGTCACAGCATGAACTTCGATCTTCAATTGAAAGGCCAGCGTGCCCTGGTTACCGGCGGCACCAAGGGTTTGGGAGCTGCTGTCGTCAAGAGCCTCCAAGAAGTCGGAGTGCAGGTCATGACAACTGCGCGCTCGGCACCCGACAGGCCGCTCGAAGGTGTGACTTACGTCCAGACTGACCTCACGACGGCGGAAGGCGTGAGCGAACTGGCGCGCATGGTGAAGGAGCAGTGGGGCGGTGTCGATATCCTGATCAACTCCGTCGGAGGCTCGATCGCTCCGGCAGGTGGTTTTGCGGCACTGGATGACGCTGTGTGGCTCAGTGAGCTGAACCTGAACCTGATGTCAGCAGTGCGTCTTGACCGCGCGCTGTTGCCCTCCATGTTGGCCAAGGGTACAGGGGTTGTCCTGCATGTGACGTCAATACAGCGTGTGCTTCCACTTCCGGAGTCAACGACCGCGTACGCCGCCGCCAAGGGTGCCCTCTCGACCTACAGCAAATCCTTGTCAAAGGAGGTCACACCGAAAGGAGTGCGCGTTCTGCGCGTCTCTCCCGGCTGGATTGAAACAGAGGCTTCGGTGGTATTCGCCGAGCGAATGGGCGCCGAAGCAGGCACGGACTATGAGGGCGGGAAGAAGATGGTCATGGACTGGCTCGGCGGAATTCCGGTCGGGCGGCCTGCCACGCCAAAGGAAGTTGCCGACCTGATCACCTTCCTGGTGTCTCCTCGCGCAGCATCGGTGTCGGGCTCGGAGCACGTGATCGATGGAGGGACAGTACCAACCGTGTAGAACCTTCACAAGGCTCTACAGATACTCCCACAGGTCATGAGCTTGGACGATTATCTGATTTCTGTAGGTTGGGCTCCGGAAACTTTGCGTAGGGTTGCACAAGGCAGCGGATGTGCGACACGCCAACTCCAGGTATCACTGTCAACTTATGCTGCCGGTACAAACAATTCGCGCTCTTGACGTTGTCTATCCAGAGATCTGCCCGGTAACACATGATCTTGGATGCAGCGGAGCATCACGCTGGATGGTGAAAATCGTCAGGTGTAGGGCTGCGGTGTCGCCTTATAGCCATGCCCAGATCCGGCGCAGCAATGCGGGCGCCGGTCGAGCGGGACGGAATACATAACGGGTTGGTTTGTGCATGGCCTTAGCGGTATCGGTTTTTGCAATACTGTACAAAACATCAGTATTATGCACAAGAGTGCAAACGCACCTATTGAACATCTGGCCTCTCGCCCGAGGCATCAGAATTAGCGTGCCACCGTCTTCCGCTCCACCTGATGTCTTTAGCCCTCGCACCCACCGAACTCCGGGGCTTCATCCTCACCCGCCACTGGCGCGACCTCCCTGACGGCACCGAGATTGAATACTGGCTGGCCACCGACGAGGGGCTGAAGAAGGTGCTCCTGACCCGGCAGACCTCAGTCGCCTTCCTGCCGGCCCTCCATCGGGCTGCGGCACAGGCGTACTTGGCAAACCTGCAGGGCCTGGAGGTGAGAGAGCTGGGTTTGAAGACATTCGACCAGAAGCCCGTCCTCGGCGTCTATGCCCGCAGGTTCCGCGATCTCGGCAAGCTGGCACGCGCGCTCCAGCCGCTGGGGATCCCGCTCTACGAAGCCGATGTTCGCCCGCACGACCGCTACCTGATGGAGCGGTTCATCACAGCCGGTGTTCTGGTCGAGGGCGGCCAGCGCGAAGGTTCGACCATCCTCGACGGCAAGTTGAAGCCCGCGTCTGTTTGGCGCCCGGTGTTGAAGGTGGTGTCGCTGGATATCGAGACGAGCGCGACCGAGGAGCTTTACTCGATCGCACTGGATGGTGCGGGCGACCGAGTGGTCTTCATGCTGGGGGAGACGCCAGCGCGAGCTTCGGTGTCGGAACCAACTGTGCCACCGATGGACTTCAGGCTTGTGTATTGCTCAACTCGCCGAGGGATGATCGAGCAGCTCAATGCCTGGTTTGCGGACCATGACCCGGATGTCATCGTCGGCTGGAGCGTGATCCAGTTCGACCTGCGGGTGCTACAAAAGACCGCCGACGCGAACTCCGTGCAACTGCTGCTCGGACGCGAGCGCCGCCCCATCGCTTGGCGCACGCACCCGGGGCGCCAGGGCTACCTTTTCGCACCCATGCCCGGACGCGTGGTTGTCGATGGCATCGAAGCACTGCGGGCGGGCATGTGGAGCTTCCCGTCTTTCAGCCTCGAAGCGGTCTCACGGAAACTGCTCGGTGAGGGCAAGGAGATCGGCGATGCCTACGACAAGATGGCCGAGATCGAGCGGCGCTATCAGGAAGACAAGCCCGCGCTGGCCAGCTACAACATCCGCGACTGCGCGCTCGTCCTGCGCATCTTCGACAAACTGGAGCTGCTGCCGTTCGTGCTCGAGCGAGCGCAGACGACGGGATTGCAGATAGATCACTTTGGTGGCTCCATCGCTGCGTTCAGCCACCATTACCTGCCGCGCATGCACCGCCTGGGCTACGTAGCGCCGAACGTGGGTGACATCGCGGCCAAGGCCTTTCCTGGCGGCTATGTGATGGACTCCACGCCGGGCTTCTACGACTCCGTCGTGGTCCTGGACTACAAAAGCCTGTACCCCTCCATCATCCGGACCTTCCTGGTGGACCCCGTGGGTCTGGCCGAGGGAGAGAGCACCAACGTCCAGACCGGATTGGTGCAGGGGCCGCAAGGCACGCTGTTCTCGCGCGAGAAGCACTGTCTGCCGGACATCGTGACCGCCCTGTCGAATGCCCGGGACGAGGCCAAGCGTGCGCGCAATCAGCCGCTGTCGCAGGCCCTGAAGCTGCTCATGAACTCCTTCGCTGGAGTGTTGGGTGCGTCCGAGTGCCGCTTCTTCAATCCGAAGCTGGTGTCCGCTGTGACCTTGCGCGGCCACGAGGTGATGAAGCTCACTCGGACGTTCGTGGAGGAGCGCGGATACCAGGTCATCTACGGAGATACGGACTCCATCTTCATCTGGCTAAAACGTACCTATCCCAATACGGAGGCGCACGCCATTGCGGCGGGCTTGGTGCAGGAAATTAACGCGTGGTGGACCCGCAAGCTGCATGAAGAGCAGCAGCTGGAGAACTTCCTCGAAATCGAGTTCGACACCCACTACGCCAAGTTCTTCATGCCCACCATCCGGGGATCGGATGTCGGCAGCAAGAAGCGCTACGCCGGCCTGAGCATAGATGAAGAGGGGCGGGAGGAGATGGTCTATCGCGGGCTGGAGATGGCCCGCAGCGACTGGACCCTGTTGGCACGCCAGTTCCAGGAAGGCTTGCTGTCACGCATCTTCCATGGTGAGCCCTACCGGGCGTTCGTGGCCGACTATGCGCGGTCGATGCTGGAAGGCCAGATGGATACGCTGCTCGTCTACCGAAAACGGCTGCGTCACCGGCTTGATGCTTATGAAGTCAATGTGCCGCCCCAGGTGCGCGCGGCACGCATCGCTGATGCTCACAACGCGAAGTTGAACCGTCCCCAGCAGTACCAGCGTGGCGGCTGGATCGAGTACGTGATGACACAGAGCGGCCCCGAACCTCTGGAGGCCCGGCATTCGCGCATTGACTATGAGCACTACCTCGTCAAACAACTGCAACCCATTGCTGATGCGATTCTTCAGCCGCTGGGGGACAGCTTTGCAGCATTGACGAGTGCGCAGAAGGTGTTGTTCTAGGCGATACCGGCGGTCGAACTGGTGCGCCCCCTGATGCGGACTTGTTGACGAGGGCGAGCAGACGAGACCGTCTATTTGCGTCCGATAGCGAGCTTCGCACCCACGAAAGTCTAGTGGCGCAAAAACCGCACCGACGAATGTAGAGTGGCGCGGGCCTCTAAACACCAATGGCGCAGTTTGGAGGAAACTGAAGTAAATCAAAGACTTACGCCTGCTAGGTTTCTAAGGTTAACTGGCGTTCCGCAGCAGCACCCAGCATCAGATCCAGGTTCTGCACCGCCGCCCCCGAGGCGCCCTTGCCAAGGTTGTCAAACACGGCGGTCAGCAACACCTGACCGTGGCGGGCGTTGCTGAACACCCCCAGCTGCAGCCGGTTGGTGCCGTTCAGGGCTTGCGGGTCCAGATGCTCGGCCGCTTCGGTGGTGGCGGGGGGCATCACCTCGACAAAGGTGGCGCCGGCATAGTGCTGCTGCAGGCAGGCGTGCAGGTGTTCGCCTTGCGCTCCGGGCGCGAGCTGCCGCAGATGCAGCCCGATGGTCAGCACGATGCCCTGGCGGAAGGCGCCGTACGAGGGCAGAAAAAACGGGCGCTGCGACAGCCCCGCGTGCTGCGCGATCTCGGGCGTGTGTTTGTGCTCCAGCTGCAGCCCATAGACCTGGAAGGCGGGCGCACTGGCTGCTTCGGGGCCTTCGTGTGCTTGCACCCGGGCACGCCCGCCGCCGGAATACCCCGACACCGCATGGATGGTGAGCGCATGGTCGGCAGGCAACAAGCCGGCCTGCACCAGGGGCCGCAGCAGGGCGATGGCGCCTGTGGGGTAGCAGCCGGGGTTGCTGACGCGTTGCGCGTTGGCGATGCGCGCGGCCTGCGCCGCATCCATCTCAGGGAACCCATAAACCCATTGCGCGTCCGTGCGGTGGGCCGAGCTGGCGTCGATCACGCGCACCGAGGGGTTGTGGATGGCTGCCACGGCTTCGCGGGCGGCGGCGTCGGGCAGGCACAGGATGGCGATGTCGCAGCTGTTGATGGCTTCGGCGCGGCGGGTGGGGTTCTTGCGGTCGGCTTCGGGCAGTGTCAGCAGCTGCAGATCTGTGCGGCCGTGCAGGCGCTGGTGGATTTGCAGGCCGGTGGTGCCTTGGTCGCCGTCAATAAAAACAAGGGGCTGGGTGGTCATGGTGCGGATTCCTGGCATGGGGAGATGTGGAATCTTCGGCGCCGGTCTAAACTTTGAAAAGTTGAATTTCACAAACATCAAGATCAGTTCTGCTGAACGTCATGCGCGAACTCAATCTCGACCGGCTGCGTACCCTGGTCACCATCGCTGACCTCGGGTCTTTCGCTGAAGCTGCCCGCACGCTGCATCTGGCGCCGCCCACGGTCAGCCTGCACATTGCCGACCTGGAGGCGTTGATCGGTGCGCCGTTGCTGGTGCGCAAGCGGGGCGAGGTGCGGCCGTCCGGCGCGGGGGAGGTGCTGGTGGAGCGGGCGCGGCGTCTGCTGGCCGATGCCGACGAGGCCATGGACCTGGTGCGGCGCCAGGTGCAAGGGCTGGAGGGGCGGGTGCGGCTGGGCGCGTCCACCGGCGCCATCGCGCACCTGCTGCCCCAGGCGCTGGAAGTGCTGGGCCAGTACCACCCCGGCATCGATGTGCAGGTGCTGGTGCTCACGTCGCAGGAGACTGTGTCGCGGCTGGCGCTGGGGGCATTGGATGTGGGCCTGGTGGCCTTGCCCATGGCCTCGGTGCGCGGGGTGACGGTGATGCCGTGGCGGCGCGACCCGGTGATGGCGTTCGTCCCCTCGGCCTGGGCGGCGCCCCGCAGGGTCACGCCCCAGTGGCTGGCGGGTCAGCCGTTGATCCTGAACGATGACGGCACCAGCCTGTCACGCCTGACGAACGATTGGCTGGCCCTGGCGGGCGAGCTGCCCAAGGCGCGCATCCAGCTCAACTACAACGATGCCATCAAGAGCCTGGTGGCCGCCGGCTACGGGGCCACGCTGCTGCCGCACGAGGCATCCACCGCCACGCCGCTGGACCCGCGCATCCGCATGCTGCCGGTGCAGCCCCGGCTGTGGCGCCCCCTGGGCATCGCCCACCGCGCGGGCCCGGTGGAGCGCGCCACCCAGCATGTGCTGGATGTGCTGTGGCAACAGAAGCAGGTGTGACGCGAAGCTGAACCGGGAATGTGCCGCCCCAGGCCGCCGCCTGTCGCTCAGGCAGCGTCGTCCCCGATGAGCAGCCGGGTGTCGGACACGTAGCGGTGCGGCGGTACCTCCAGGTTGGTGGGCGCGGGCTTGTTCCTGAAGACTCGGCCCGCCAGGTCGAAGGTGGAGCCGTGGCAGGGACAAAAGAAGCCGCCCTGCCACTGGTCGCCCACGCTGGGGTTGCTGGTGCCTGCAGGCACGGCGGTGGGCGAGCAGCCAAGGTGGGTGCAGATGCCCACGGTGACAAACACCTCCGGGCGGATGGAGCGTTGCGGGTTGCGGGCGTACTCGGGTTGCTGGTCCTTGCGCGAGGCGGGGTCGGCCAGTGCGGCGTCTTGCTGGGGCAGGGCGGCCAGCATCTCGGGCGTACGCCGCATGATCCACACGGGCTTGCCGCGCCATTCCACCGTCTTCACGCCGCCGGGCTGCAGGTCGCTGATGTCCACCTCCACGCCGGCGCCCATGGCCCGCGCGCGCTCGCTGGGGGCCAGGCTGGACACCAGGGGCACGGCAACCCCTGCCGCCGCCACGCAGCCCGTGGCCGCTGTCAGCAGCACCAGCTGCCGACGCTCTGCGGAGGGATCGCCGTCGGTGCCTGGAAGGCAGCCATTGGGAGTAGCGGTGTGGAGAGACATGGGGTGCTTTCAGAGAGAGGTAGGACTGGCCGTGGCGTCGAGAGGGGGGCTCGGCGGGGTGACAACCACCGCCCGCAACGTAGCGGGCGGCAATGCTCTACCGCAAACGACGTGCCATCACCCGCAAGACCGGCCTGCCATGACGCGTCCCGCATGAAAAGCCTGTGAATTCAACAGGTTGCGCGCGCGATATCGGGTGAGCGGGCGCGTCGCAGGCCCGGCCCCAGCCGGATGGACTGCCATTCCGTCTGTCAAATTAACTGCCAACTGCCATCCATTGCAGTCCGCATGGCATAGATCAAAGGCCTGTCGGCGAAACCGGTGCACCGTCAGGGCCTTTGCCTGCACCGAGGTGTTGCCATGCCCCGTCTCCCCGCGCCACCCGCCGAACTGGTGTCCTTTCTGGAGGGCCTGACTGATCCGCACATCCTGCTGGACGACCGCTATCGCATCCTGGCGGCCAATGGGGCTTATCGCCGCCAGTTCGGTGCATCGGGCGGTACGGAAGGCGGTGCGGAGGGCAGCGTGGTGGGGCGCACCTGCCATGCCGTGTCCCACCATGCCAGCGTGCCCTGTGACCAGGCGGGCGAGTCCTGCCCGCTGGCGCAGGCGCGCGCCTCGGGGCAACGCGAACGGGTGCTGCATGTGCACCACACCGCCCAGGGCGAGGAATATGTGCAGATCGAGCTGGCGCCTGTGGCGGGTGCGGACGGCACCGCGGGGTTCTTTGTCGAAAAGATGGTGCCTTTGCCGGTGGCGGCGCAGCCGGTGCCGTCCGCGCAGGGGCTCATTGGGCGTTCGCCCGCGTTCCAGAAGATGCTAGGGCTGGTGGCGCGGGTGGCGCCTTCGCGGGCTGCGGTGTTGCTGCTGGGCGAGTCGGGCACGGGCAAGGAGCTGGTGGCCCATGCCGTGCACCAGGGCAGCCTGCGCGCGCGGCGTGCGCTGGTGCCCGTGGACTGCTCCAGCATGCCCGAGGCGCTGTTCGAGTCCGAGCTGTTCGGGCATGAGAAAGGGGCGTTCACCGGTGCGGCCCAGGCCCGGCCGGGGCTGGTAGAGGCGGCAAACGGTGGCACGCTGTTTCTGGACGAAGTGGGCGACATCCCGCTGCCGCTGCAGGTCAAGCTGCTGCGCCTGCTGGAGACCGGCACCTACCGCCGCGTGGGCAGCACCGAGCTGCGGCATGCCGACCTGCGCGTGGTGTCAGCCACGCACCGCAACCTGCAGCACATGGTGGCCGCAGGGCACTTTCGCGAAGACCTGTATTACCGCCTGAGCACCTTCCCCATCCACCTGCCACCGCTGCGCGAACGCCAGGGGGACACCGCTTTGCTGGCACGCGCGCTGCTGGAGCGCGTGGCGCCCCCGCCCCGTGCGCTGCAGTTGTCTGGCGCTGCGCTGGCCTTGCTGGAGGCGCAGCCGTACCCCGGCAATGTGCGGGAACTGCGCAACCTGCTGGAGCGCACCGCCTTGCTGTGCGATGGCGACAGCATCGGCGCGGAGCATGTGCAGCAAGCGCTTGCCTGTGGTCTGCCCCCGCTCGCGGGTGCGGTGGCTCAGGCCGCAGGGGTGCTGCCTGTATCGGTTGCGTTAGCGGGGCTGCCACGCCGCCGCCACTTGCCCGACGACGAGGCCCTGCGCCAGGCCGTGGCTGCCCACCAGGGCAGCCGTTTAGCCCTGGCGCGGCGTCTGGGCATTAGCGAGCGATCGCTGTACCGGCGGCTGAAAACATTGGGTGCTTGACGCCAATAAGTGAAGAAATTGGCCTCAAGCGCATGTATTGATTGTGCTGGCAGCTATATTTTATATAGCGTTTGGTGCACCTTGCTGGCTTAGACCACCGCATCGGGCGCCAGCGCGCTCAGCACCATGCGCACGATCAGTTCCTCGGCCTTTTCGTAGTCGCGCTCGGTCAGGGCGGGTTTGCCCAGCAACAGGGCGAACTGGGCTTCCTGCTCCGCATACGCCTGCGTGACCGACCAAATGATGAACATCAGGTGCGTGAAGTTGACCTTGGCAATGCGGCCCTCGCGCGCCCAGCGCTCGAAGGTGCGCACCTCGGTCTTGAGCAGCGGCGCCACGCGTTCGGTGATGGCCGTGCCATACCGTGGTGCGCCCGCAATCACCTCTTTGGTGAACACCTTGGCGCCCTGGGGGCGGGTGCGCGAATAGTGCAGCTTGGCGCGGATGTAACGCCGCAGCGCTTGCTGCGGGTCGTCGCTGTGCGACAGGTCTTCCATGCCGGCCAGCCACTGGGTGAGCACATCGTCCAGCACCCGCTGGTACAGCGCCTCCTTGCTTGGGAAGTAGTACAGCAGGTTGTGGCGGCTGATGCCGATGGCGGCGGCAATGCTCTCCAGCGATGCGCCCTCAAAGCCGAATTGCGCAAACTGATTCTCTGCCTCGGCAAGGATGCCCTGCTCCTTGAGCAACCGCGAGGCCGTGGGGGCGCGGGGGGCGGACTCGTCGTGGGCGGGCGGGAGGGCCGCCTTGCGGGGGCGCGGGGGGGCAGGGGACGGGCGGGCTGCAGTCATTGCACCATTGTGGAACAAGCCGGGGCCTGAAAACTGGCAATTGGCTGGCTGGAGGCTGGCACGCGGTTTGCTGTAGGGATTTTACCAATTGGTAAATTTTTACGGGTTGGTAAATTGAACCACAACGCAGGGCACCGCTGCACCAAAGCAGCGGGCACCTGCACCCCACAGCGAGGACCACGATGAAACCTCCGAAGTTTGCGGGCACCAGCATTCACGCTGGTGCCGCATTGGTTGGCGCCACTGGCTGGCGTTCCACCGCTGCGCGGCGTGCACTTGCACGCCCCCTGGGCGCCCAGACCCCCACCCTCACCCTCTCGGAGGAAACCTGATGGACACACCCGCAAGCCGTGCCTGCGGCATTCATGCCGCACGCCTGAACCTGGCCGACTACGCCGTCAACTTCAGCGACGCGCACCCGCCGCTCACCCGGGCGCAGGCGCTGATCGAGGCCGAGCGTTGCTACTACTGCCACGACGCGCCCTGCGCCACGGCATGTCCCACGGGCATCGACATCCCCTCGTTCATCCACCGCATTGCGCAGGACAACAACCGGGGCGCTGCCCGCGCCATCCTGGAGGCCAACCCGCTCGGTGGCATGTGCGCCCGCGTGTGCCCCACCGAGGTGCTGTGCGAACAGGCCTGCGTGCGCAACACCAACGAGGACAAGCCGGTGGAGATCGGCTCGTTGCAGCGCTACGCCACCGACGCCTTCTTTGCCCAGCCCGGTGCACCGCTGTTCCAGCGTGCAGCCGCCACCGGCAAGCGCGTGGCAGTGGTGGGCGCCGGGCCGGCGGGCCTGGCCTGCGCGCATGGCCTGGCTGTGCGCGGGCATGACGTGGTGCTGTTCGAGGCGCGCCCCAAGCTCGGTGGCCTCAACGAATATGGCCTGGCCAGCTACAAGACCGCCAACAACTTCGCGCAGAAGGAAGTGGAGTGGCTGCTGTCCATCGGTGGCATTGAGGTGCGCACCGGCCAGCAACTGGGCCGTGACATCATGCTCGACAGCCTGCTGGGCGCTTACGACGCTGTGTTCCTGGGACTGGGCCTGCAGGGCGTGAACGCGCTGGGCGTGGCTGAGCCCACGGTCACCGGCCTGCGCAATGCCGTGGATTTCATTGCCGAGCTGCGCCAGAGTACCGACCTCTCGACCCTGCCCGTGGGCCGCCGCGTGGTGGTGATTGGTGGCGGCATGACCGCGGTGGATGCCGCCGTGCAGTCGCGCAAGCTGGGCGCCGAAGAGGTGACCATCGTCTACCGCCGGGGCGCCGAGGCCATGTCGGCGTCCGCTGTGGAGCAGCAGTGGGCGCAGACGAATGGTGTGACGATCCGCCACTGGGCGGCACCGAAGGAGGTGCTGAGCGAAGGCGGCGCCGTTAAGGGCGTGCGGTTCGCCGCCACGGCGGTGAGCGGCGGCAAGCTGGTGGAAACGGGCGAAACCTTCACGCTGGACGCCGACATGGTGCTCAAGGCCATTGGTCAGACCTTTGTGGCCGAACCCGTGGGCAACCGCATTGCACTGGAGGGCGGGCGCATCGCCACCGATGCCGAAGGCCAGACCAGCCTGCCGCGCGTGTGGGCGGGTGGCGACTGCCGTGTGGGCGGCCGCGACCTCACGGTGGAGGCGGTGGAGCACGGCAAGGTCGCCGCTGTGTCCATCCACGCCGCACTGATGGCTTGAACCCCTTCACCCCAGTTTTCACGGGAGCACCCCATGGCAGACATTCGCAGCAATTTTCTGGGCATCCAAAGCCCCAACCCCTTCTGGCTGGCCTCCGCACCACCCACTGACAAAGAGATCAACGTCACCCGCGCCTTCGAGGCGGGCTGGGGCGGCGTGGTGTGGAAGACGCTGGGCGAAGACCCGGCCGTGGTCAACGTCAACGGCCCGCGCTACTCCACGCTGATGTCGCAAGACCGCCGCGTGATCGGACTGAACAACATCGAGCTGATCACCGACCGGCCTCTGCAGACCAACCTCGAAGAGATCAAACGCGTCAAACGCAACTGGCCGGACCGGGCCATGATCGTATCGCTCATGGTGCCCTGCGTGGAAGAGAGCTGGAAGAACATCCTGCCGCTGGTGGAAGACACCGGCGCCGACGGCATCGAACTCAACTTCGGCTGCCCGCACGGCATGAGCGAGCGCGGCATGGGCGCGGCCGTGGGCCAGGTGCCTGAATACATCCAGATGGTAACGGCCTGGTGCAAGCACTACAGCAAGCTGCCCGTGATCGTGAAGCTCACGCCCAACATCACCGATGTGCGCCACCCCGCGCGTGCGGCCAAGGCGGGCGGGGCCGATGCCGTGTCGCTCATCAACACCATCAACTCCATCATGGGCGTGGACCTGGACCGCATGGTGATGAGCCCGAGCACGGACGGCTGGGGCTCGCACGGCGGCTACTGCGGCCCGGCTGTCAAGCCCATTGCGCTGAACATGGTGGCCGAGATCGCACGCGACGCCCAGACCGCAGGCCTGCCCATCAGCGGAATCGGCGGCATCACCACTTGGCGCGATGCGGCCGAATACATTGCGCTCGGCTGTGGCACGGTGCAGGTGTGCACTGCCGCCATGGTCTACGGCTTCAAGATCGTGCAGGACATGTGCGACGGGCTGTCCAACTTCATGGACGAGCACGGTTACGCCACGCTCGACGACTTCAAAGGCCAGGCCGTGCCCACGGTCAAGGACTGGAAGAACCTCAACCTCAACCACATCGAAAAAGCCGTTATCAACCAGGATGCCTGCATCCAGTGCGGCCGCTGCCATGTGGTGTGCGAAGACACCTCGCACCAGGCCATCACCTTCACCAAGGAGGGTGGCGTGCGCAAGTTCGAGATCAACGAGGCCGAATGCGTGGGCTGCAACCTGTGCGTGTCGATCTGCCCCGTGCCCGAGTGCATCACGATGCGCGCGCTGGAGCCGGGTGAAGTCGATGTGCGCACGGGCAAGACGGTGACGGGCGAATACGCCAACTGGACCACGCACCCCAACAACCCGCAGCGCGTGTCTGCAGCCGCTTGATATGCGCCCCTGCGTGCGTTTGCCACAGACCGTGCAAGGCGTTGTGACAGCACCCTTTGTGGTGCCGATTTGCAACGCATGCTGCACTGCATCTGGTGCAGTTCTTGCGTGATCTCTAGCATCGCTCGCTTCCCTTTGCCCGCCATCTGCCAGCGTGAGGGCGCTGGAACAGACAGCGGGTTGTGTGCAACCCCAACGACGTCTTTGACAGGAGTACAGGCATGACCAACAGTACCGGCAGCGCGGCCCATGTGGCGGGGCTGATGCCCGGCGACGCATCCAACACGCTCGCCAATGAAGATCTGCTCCCCACCACCGCCGCGCAGCGACACTGGACGTGGAAGGACTTTGCCGCACTCTGGGTGGGCATGGTCGTGTGTGTGCCCACCTACACCATGGCCAGCTCCATGCTGGACCAAGGCTTCACCTGGCAGATGGCGGTGTGGCTGGTGTTCCTGGCCAACTGCATCGTGCTGGTGCCCATGGTGCTCATTGGGCGCGTGGGGCCCCGGTACGGCGTGCCGTTCCCGGTGCTGGCTCGTGCATCGTTTGGCGTGAAAGGCGCCAACCTGCCCGCCGTGCTGCGCGGGCTGGTGGCGTGTGGCTGGTTCTCCATCAACTGCTACTTTGGCGCGCTGGCGCTGCACGGGTTCCTCAACATCCTGGGCATGGGGCTCGCGGGACCGGCCGATGGGCAGACCATCAGCACCTCGCAGTTCATGTGCTTTCTGGCGTTCTGGGCGGTGCACATCTGGTTCATCTGGAAGGGCCCGGAGTCCATCCGCATGCTGGAGGTGATTGCGGCGCCGCTGATGATCATTGCGTCCATCGCACTGGTTGTGGTGCTAATGATGAAGGTGCCCTCGGGCCAGCTCTTCAACCTGCCCGCCAAGGTGGTCGAAGGCGGCCCCAAGACCTGGGCGGCGCTCACGGGCCTGGTCGGCTTCTGGGCCACGCTGGCACTCAACATTCCGGACTTCACCCGCTTTGCCAAATCGCAGAAGGACCAGGTGGTGGGCCAGGCCATCGGCCTGCCCATTCCCATGGCGCTGTTCTCCATGGTGGGCGTGATCGGCTTCTCGGCCTCGGCCATCCTGTACGGCAAGGCCCAGCTGTTCCCTGATGGTCTGCTCACGCAGATGGGCAGCGTGGCCGCAGGCCTGGGCCTGCTGGTGATCTTGCTCGCCAACCTCACCACCAACGTGGCCGCCAACCTGGTTTCGCCGTCGTATGACTTCAGCCAGTGCGCGCCGTCCAAGATCAGCTTCCGCATGGGCGGCCTGATTGCTGCAGGCATCGGTCTGCTGTTCATGCCCTGGAAGCTGCTGGCCACCTCGGGCGGCTACCTGTTCACCTGGCTGGGCGGCTACGGCACGCTGCTGGGCGCCATCGCGGGCATCCTGCTGGTGGACTACTACCTGGTGCGCAAGAGCGAGCTGAAGGTGGACGACCTGTACCGCCGTGGCGGTGAATACGAGTACAGCAACGGCTGGAACCTGCAGGCCCTGATTGCCTTTGCACTGGGCGTGCTGCCCTGCCTGCCGGGCTACCTGGCGGTGTCGGGTGTGGTGGACAAGGCGGGCATGCCTGCCATCTGGCTGTCGCTGTTCGACTCGGGCTGGTTCTTCAGCCTGGCGGTGGCCGGCACCTACTACTACCTGACGGCCAAGAAGAAGTGATGCCCCGGACCCTGCCTGGGCCTGTTGCCAGTGCAGGGTCCATTTTTTGAATTGATCCGTATCCCTGAAGGAGACCCCCATGAGCCAAGCCCTTGTGATCCGCGGTGGCACCGTGGTCAACGCCGACCGTGAACAGCGCGCCGATGTGTTGTGCGTCGATGGCCGCATCGTGGCCGTGGGGGACGGGGCTGCGGCGCAGGCCCCCGCAGGCGCGCAGACGCTGGACGCCAGCGGCCAGTACGTGCTGCCCGGCGGCATTGACCCGCACACCCACATGCAGCTGCCGTTCATGGGCACCGTCACCATGGACGACTTCTTCACCGGCACGGCCGCTGCGCTGGCGGGCGGCACCACGAGCATCATCGACTTCGTGATCCCCGATCCGCAAGAACCCATCCTGGATGCTTATCGCAAGTGGCGCGGCTGGGCGGAGAAGTCGGCGGCCGAC
Source organism: Acidovorax sp. 22279 (assembly GCF_052045435.1). Classification (NCBI taxonomy): domain Bacteria; kingdom Pseudomonadati; phylum Pseudomonadota; class Betaproteobacteria; order Burkholderiales; family Comamonadaceae; genus Acidovorax; species Acidovorax sp. 22279. The sequence continues at coordinate 2,679 of NZ_JBQEOV010000025.1, read as the reverse complement.
TATTCCTTCCACGTCGCTATCACCTGGTGGAGCGAGCAGGTGCGCGCCGACATGGGCACGCTGGTGCAGCAGGAGGGCGTGAACAGCTTCAAGCACTTCATGGCCTATAAGAACGCCATCATGTGCGACGACGAAACCCTGGTGAACAGCTTCAAGCGCGCGCTCGAACTCGGGGCCATGCCCACGGTGCACGCCGAAAACGGCGAGCTGGTCTACCTGCTGCAGCAAGAGGTCGCCAAGATGGGCATCACTGGGCCTGAGGGCCACCCGCTGTCACGCCCACCGATGGTGGAGGCCGAAGCCGCCAACCGCGCCATCGCCATTGCCGACGTGCTGGGCGTTCCCATCTACGTGGTGCATGTGAGCTGCATGGAGTCGGCCGACGCCATTGCCCGCGCCCGTGCGCGCGGTCAGCGCGTGTACGGCGAGGTGCTGGCGGGCCACCTGCTGGTGGACGACAGCGTTTACCGCGACCCCGATTTCGCCAAGGCCGCCGCCTATGTGATGAGCCCGCCCTTCCGCCCCAAGGGCCACCAGGAGGCGCTGTGGCGCGGCCTGCAGTCGGGCCAGCTGCACACCACGGCGACGGACCACTGCACCTTCTGCGCCGCGCAAAAGGCCATGGGCAAGGAGAACTTTGCCAAGATCCCCAACGGCACGGGTGGCGTGGAAGAGCGCATGGCCGCGCTGTGGGATGGCGGCGTGAACACCGGGCGCCTCACGCCCAGCGAGTTTGTGGCCATCACCTCGGCCAACGCGGCCAAGCTGTTCAACATCTATCCGCGCAAGGGTTTCATTGGCGAAGGTGCCGATGCCGACTTGGTGCTGTGGGACCCGCAAGGCACCAAGACCTTCTCGGCCAAGACGCAGTTCAGCAAGGGCGACTTCAACATCTTTGAAGGCCGCACCGTGCGCGGCATCCCCAGCCACACCGTGAGCCAGGGCCGCGTGGTGTTTGCCAACGGCGACCTGCGGGCCGAGCAGGGCAAGGGCCGCTACATCAAGCGCCCCGCGTTTGGCGCCAACTTCCAGGCCGTGCAAAAGCGTGCGCAGGACCTGGCCCCCTCGGCTGTGGCGCGCTAAGCGCTGCAATGCATCTGGAGAACCCCATGGACACGAAAGTCAAACCCGACATCGAGAACCTGCGCATCAACGGCCAGCGCCTGTGGGCATCGTTGATGGAGCTGGCGCAGATCGGCGCCACCCCCAAGGGCGGCGTGTGCCGCTTGACCCTCACCGACCTGGACAAACAGGGTCGTGACTTGGTGACCCGCTGGGCGCGTGAAGCGGGCATGACCGTCACCATCGACAAGATCGGCAACGGCTTCATGCGCCGCCCCGGCCGCAACAACAGCCTGCCACCCATCATGACCGGCAGCCACATTGACACCCAGCCCACCGGCGGCAAGTTCGACGGCAACTACGGCGTGCTCGCCGGCATCGAGGTGGTGCGCACGCTCAACGACCATGGCATCGAAACCGAGGCCCCCATCGAAGTGGCCTTCTGGACCAACGAAGAAGGATCGCGTTTCGTGCCCGTGATGATGGGCTCCGGCGTGTTCGCCAAAGCCTTCACGCTGGATCACGCCTACGCAGCTACCGACACCGAAGGCAAGACCGTGAAAGGCGAGCTGGAGCGCATCGGTTACATCGGAGACCAGGAACCGGGAGACCACCCCATTGGCGCCTACTTCGAAACCCACATCGAACAAGGCCCGGTGCTGGAAGACAACGACAAGACCATCGGCGTGGTCAGCGGCGTGCTGGGCATCCGCTGGTTTGACTGCACCGTCACCGGCATGGAAGCCCACGCAGGCCCCACCCCCATGGCCCTGCGCAAGGACGCGATGCTGGCCGCCACACGCATCATGCAAGACGTAGTCGCCGCCGCCCACCGCCACCCGCCGCACGGGCGCGGCACCGTGGGCATGGTGCAGGTGTTCCCCAACAGCCGCAACGTGATTCCGGGCCGGGTCAAATTCAGCATCGACCTGCGCAACAGCACCGACGCGCTGGTGGACGCCATGGCCGCCGAGGTCAAGGCCTTTGCCGACCAAGTGGCCAAGGAGCATGGCGTGCAAGTCCACATCGAAATGGTGTCCAGCTACCCCGCACAGCTCTTCCAGCCCGAATGCGTGCAGGCCGTGGGCCGCGCCGCCGCCAAGCTGGGCTACAGCCACATGCCTGCCGTCTCCGGCGCGGGGCACGATGCCGTGTACATGGCCAAGCTCGCACCCAGCGGCATGATCTTCATCCCCTGCAAGGACGGCATCAGCCACAACGAGATCGAGGATGCGAAACCCGAGCACATCGAGGCGGGATGCAACGTGCTGCTGCACGCCATGCTGGAGCGGGCTGGTACCTAATGCTATACAAAATATAGCGGCAGATACATGATTCCGTAGCGCTTGCACCCGTTTGGATGCAAAAAGCGGGTGGAACGGATCAGTCCAGCTTCGTCAGCCCCAGAAAGTGGTCCAGCATGTGGAAGTGGTCTTCGAAGAATTCCTCTTCCAGGCCTGCCAGCTGGTCGATGGGGATCCACTGCACCAGCGCTGCATCGTCATCGGCCTGCACCACCGGGAAGGGCGCATCGCCCAGGTCAAAGTAGTGTGCATGCGTGATGGTGCGACCGCGCTGGCTGCGGTCGGGGTGGTCGAACACGGCCACTGACTGCAG
>NZ_JBQEOV010000024.1:0-58651 GCF_052045435.1 Acidovorax sp. 22279 | reverse complement strand
CTTTCTTTCGGCGACGCGAAAGAAAGGGACTCGCATGCCGGGCGACTCCCGGCCTCCGCCCTCAACCGAAGCATGCAGTCACACCCTCACACCAACCTGCGAAGAATGACGTTGATACAAAAACGATAGCTGCTAGCGCATATCCCACTGTCGCCAGCAGCCAAAAATATCACTCTCCCAACCGCCCCAACGCCTTCAGCACATTCTCTGCAGTCGCCGGTGCAGTCAACACCACTGGCGCCGCAGCATCCACGCCGCTACGCCCCGCCGCCACCGCATTGCGCAGCGCCTCATACACACTGATCGCCAGCATGAACGGCGGCTCCCCCACCGCCTTGCTGCCACCCACGTTGTCCTCCCGATTCGCCTCGGGCCACAGGTGGACGTTGAAGTGCGCCGGGATGTCGCCCGTGGCGGGAATCTTGTAGGTGCTGGGCGCGTGGGTGGCGAGGGTGCCCTTGTCGTTCCACACCAGCTGCTCGGTCGTCAGCCAGCCCATGCCCTGCACAAACCCGCCCTCGATCTGGCCGATGTCGATGGCCGGGTTGATGCTGTGACCCACGTCGTGAAGGATGTCCACCTTCAGCACGCGGCTCTCGCCGGTGAGGGTGTCGATGGCCACCTCGGTGCAGGCGGCGCCGTAGGCAAAGTAATAGAACGGGCGCCCGGTGAGGGTGGTCTTGTCGTAATGGATCTTGGGCGTGCGGTAAAAGCCGTCGCTCCACAGTTGGATGCGGTTGGCATAAGCGGCCTGCACCACCTCTTCAAAACTGCGCACCGTCTTGGGCGAGATCACCTGGCCGCCTGCAAACCGGATCGCGCCTGCGCCGCAGCCGTCCAGCCCGCACACGAACGAGGCCAGGTTGTCGCGCACGTTGCGCGCGGCGTACTGGGCGGCGCGGCCGTTCAGGTCGGTGCCGCTGCTGGCGGCGGTGGCGCTGGCGTTGGGCACCTTGCTGGTGTCGCTGGCCGTCACCAGCACGCGGTGCAGGGGCACGCCCAGCTCGTCGGCCACGATCTGCGCCACCTTGGTGTGCAGGCCCTGGCCCATTTCGGTGCCGCCATGGTTCACCTGCACGCTGCCATCGGTGTACACGTGCACCAGCGCGCCCGCCTGGTTGAACAGCGTGGCCGTGAAGCTGATGCCGAACTTGACGGGCGTGATGGCCAGGCCGCGCTTGACGACGGTGTTGTGCGCGTTCCAGTCCGCAATCTCGACCTGGCGTCGGCGGTAGTGCGAGGTCTGCTCGAGCGTGGGCAGCAGCTCGTGCAGGATGTTGTCTTCCACCGCCATCTGGTAGTGGGTGACGTGGCGGCCCGTGCTCGCGTCTTTGCCATACAGGTTGGCCAGGCGCACGTCCTGCGCATCGCGGCCCAGCGCGCGAGCGATGTCGCCCAGGATGGCCTCGATCACGATCACGCCCTGCGGGCCGCCAAAGCCGCGGAAGGCGGTGTGGCTTTGCGTGTTCGTCTTGCAGCGGTACGACGCGATCTCGACATCGCTCAGGTAATACGCGTTGTCGGCATGGAACACTGCGCGGTCGGCCACGGGGCCCGACAGGTCGGCGCTGAAGCCGCAGTTGGCGGCCATCTGGAGCTTCAGGCCCGTGATGCGGCCCGTGCCGTCAAAGCCCACGTCGTACTCGTACGCAAACGGGTGGCGCTTGCCGGTGACCATGAAGTCCTCGTCCCGGTCCAGCCGCAGCTTGATGGGGCGGCCCAGCTTGTTCGCGGCCACGGCGGCCCACACAGCCAGGTGTCCGGCCTGGGTCTCCTTGCCGCCAAAGCCACCGCCCATGCGGCGGCATTCCACCTTGACCGCGTGGTTGTCGATGCCCAGCGCGTGCGCCACCCAGTGCTGCACCTCGCCAGGGTGCTGGGTGCTGGAGTAGATCCACCACTGCTTTTGCTCCAGCGGCATGGCGTAGGCGATCTGGCCTTCCAGATAAAAATGCTCCTGGCCGCCGACTTCAAACGCTCCCTGCATGCGGTGCGCCGATTGCGCGAGGCCCGTGGCCGCATCGCCCCGGCGCACAAACACCGGCGGCAGCACATAGCTTTGCGCCTTCAGCGCGTCCTGCACCGTCAGCACGGCAGGCAGGGGGGTGATGTCGAGCTTCACGGCCCGCACCGCGCGGCGCGCTTGCATGACCGAGTCGGCCACCACCAGGCCGATCACCTGGCCGACAAACTGCACGCTGTCCAGCGCAAACACGGGCTCGTCGTGTCCGAACGCGGCCAGGATCTTGTCGCCGGGCACGTCGGTTGCCAGCACCACGCCGCGCACGCCGGGCAGCGCGAGGGCGGCGGTGGCATCCACCCCATTCAGGGTGCCGTGGGCCACGGTGGAAAGGATGGGCGCCGCATACAGCGTGCCCTTCACCTCCGGCAGGTCGTCGATGTAGTGCGCGGCGCCCGCCACCTGGGCGCGGGCGCTTTCGTGGATGTGCGACTGGCCCATGGCGGCGCGGGCGGGCGCGGGCAGGGCGGTCTCTGCGATGGTGTGGGGGGCGTTCATACGGCGGCCTCCAGCGTCAAGGTGTCCAGGCTGACCGAGGGCTGGCCCTGGCTCTCCAGCCAGTAGCGTTGCAGCAGGTTGCCCAGCACCTGGCGGCGGTAGGCGCCGCTGGCGCGCATGTCGGAGATGGGGCTGAACTCGGCCTGCAGCACCGCAGCGGCGCGCAGCGCGGTGGCCTCGGTCCAGGGCTGGCCGGTCAGGGCGGCTTCGGTCTGCCGCGCACGGGCCGGTGTAGCAGCCACGCCGCCCGCGCCAATGCTGGCGCGCTGCACGGTGCCGTCAGCGATGTCGAGGTTGAGCACCAGGCAGACGGCGGAGATGTCGTCGTCAAAGCGCTTCGAAATCTTGTAGGCCCGCAGCTGTTCTTGGGCCGAGGGGCGGGGCACCACGATGCGCACCAGCAGCTCGTCCGGCGCCATCACGTTTTGCCGATAGCCGGTGTACAGGTCTTCCAGCGGCAGCTGGCGCTCGCCCCGGGCCTGGCTGGCCAGCACCACCTGGGCGCGCAGCGCGATCAAGAGGGGCATGGAGTCGCCAATCGGCGAGCCGTTGGCCACATTGCCGCCCAGCGTGCCCGAGTTGCGCACGGGCAGCCCCGCAAACCGCGTGGCAAATCGATGCAGCTGCGGCCACTGTGCGGTGAGGGCTGCAAACGCGTCGGTCAGCGTGACCGCAGCGCCGATGTGGATGGCGTCGGGGTGCTGCGCCACCTGCCGCAGCTCGGCCGCGCGGGTCACATCCAGCACCTGGGTGTATTGCTTGTGCTGCTTGGTCACCCACAGCCCCACGTCGGTACAGCCCGCCACCACCTGGGCGCCTGGGTGGGCGGCGCGTGCTGCCAGCAGCTCCGGGAGGGTGGAGGGCACGATATAGGCCGAATCGGTCGCATGCGCTAGTGCATCATGCCTAAGCAGCTTCAATTTTTGTAGCACTTCGGCCTCGTTGACCGCCATGCCGGGCAGCGACGCCATCTGCTGGGCGGCATCGAGGATGGGGCGGTAGCCGGTGCAGCGGCACAGGTTGCCCGAGAGTTCTTCCTGCGCCAGTTCGCGGGTGATGGGTTGGCCGTGGCAGACATGGTTCTGGTACATGCCGAAGAGGCTCATCACGAAGCCCGGCGTGCAGAAGCCGCACTGGGAACCGTGGCACTGGACCATGGCTTCTTGGGCGGGGTGCAAAGTGATGGCTTGCCGCGCCGCAGCGGGGGCGTCGCCCACTGGCTGGATCAGCGGATCTTCCGCCAGGTCTTCCACCGTCCACAGTGCCATGCCGTCCACAGAATGGGCCAGGCGGATGCAGCTGTTCACGGCGCTGTAGTGCAGCTGGCCGTCGCGTTCTTCGCCCAGCACCACGGTGCAGGCGCCACAGTCGCCTTCGCCGCAGCCTTCCTTGGTGCCGGTGTTGCCCAGGTCTTCGCGCAGCACCTCCAGCAGGGTGCGGTCGGGTGGTACATTGCCCAGCGCCACGGGCTGGCCTCGGCGCAGGAATTGCAAGGGTCTTGTTGTCATGACAAACGCCACTTCGATCTTGGATGGAAAGGTTCAGCAGAGGGTAGAGCGCACTACCGCCACCGGCATATGCGCAAGCTTATGGCACCCATGCCCACACCGCTATGAGAGACCACGCCCTTTTCGACAAGATAGACCTCCATCTCATAAGGGTCTTGCACACCGTGCTCACAGAACGCAGCGTATCGAGGGCCGCCGTCCGACTGGGCATGCACCAGCCGGCGGTGTCGGCTGCGCTCAAAAGGCTGCGCGACCTGTCGGGCGACCCTCTGCTGGTGCGCTCCGGCGCCAGCATGATGCCCACCGACGCCGCGCTGCGCATGGTGGAGCCCGCCGGGGCCATCCTGCGGGCGGCGGAGGCCCTGTTTTCGGATGCGCGTGGGTTTGACCCGCGCACGGCCACCCGCACCTTCCGCGTGGCCGCCAGCGATTACCTCGACCCCCTTTTTCTACCCCAGCTCGTGGCCCGCATCAAGGTCGAAGCGCCCTTGTGCCCCATCGAAATCCTGCCCCTGTCGGCCGACACGCACTACCACGCCCATCTCGCGCAGGGCGAGGTGGATGTGGTGATTGGCAACTGGCCCCAGCCGCCGGACGACCTGCACATGGGCCGCCTGTTTGGTGACGAGGTGGTGTGCCTGGTCGGCAAAGACCACCCCGCCGTGCGGCGCGGCTGGGACGTGGAAAGCTGGCTGGCCGCCGAACACATCGCGCCCACGCCCACCCACCCCGGCGCGCGCGGCGTGATCGACGCCCACCTGGACAGCCTGGGCATGCAGCGCCACATCACGGCGCGCTGCGCACATTTCAGCCTCATCCCCAGCATCGTGGCATCGAGCTTGCTTGTGCTGACCACCGGCCGCCAGTACTGCGAGCGGTATGTGGAGCAACTTCCGCTGGCTATATTGCCGTGCCCGGTGCCGTTTCCTCGGCTCATGTACTACCAGCTGTGGCACGCCCGCACGCACCACTCGGCGGCGGCCGCCTGGCTGCGAGATTGCGTGAAAACCGTGGCTGCTTCGCTACGAAAAGAATAGCTGCTTGAGCATGCTGAACAAGCGCCATGAGGTATTTTCATTCTTATAACAAGTTGTAAAACTGAGAGACAATCCCCGCATGAGTTCTCCCCCCAATCCTTCAGCGCCTGGTGCGGCGCCGCCACGGCTGCAGCTGGTGGGCATCACCAAGCGCTACCCGGCCGTGGTGGCCAACAGCGGCGTGTCGCTCACGGTGCTGCCGGGTGAAATCCACGCGGTGCTGGGCGAAAACGGCGCGGGCAAGTCCACGCTGATGAAAATCATCTACGGCTCGGTCAAGCCCGATGAAGGCAGCGTGTTCTTCAACGGCCAGGCCGTGCAGGTGCGCAACCCGCAAGAAGCGCGGGCCCTGGGCATCGCCATGGTGTTCCAGCATTTCAGCCTGTTCGACACCCTCACGGTGGCCGAGAACGTGTGGCTGGGCCTGGACAAGAGCCTGACGCTGGCCGAAGTGACCGGCCGCATCACCGCCAAGGCCGCCGAATACGGCCTTGACATCGACCCCCTGCGCCCCGTGCACACGTTGAGCGTGGGCGAAATGCAGCGGGTGGAAATCATCCGCGCGCTGCTCACCAACCCCAGGGTGCTGATCCTGGACGAGCCCACTTCGGTGCTCACGCCCCAGGCGGTCGAAAAGCTTTTTGTGGTGCTGCGCAAGCTGGCCAGCGAGGGTTGCAGCATCCTCTACATCAGCCACAAGCTGCACGAAATCCGCGCGCTGTGCACTGCCTGCACCGTGCTGCGTGGCGGCAAGGTGACGGGCGTGTGCAACCCGGCCGAGGAATCCAATGCATCGCTGTCGCGGCTGATGATCGGCGCCGAGCCGCCGGCGCTGGAACACCGTGCCGTGCAGACTGGCGCCACGGTGCTGCGCGTGCAGGGCCTGTCGCTGCCGCGCGCTGACCAGTTCGGCGTGGACCTGATCGACCTGCAGTTCGAGGTCAAGGCGGGCGAGGTGGTGGGCATTGCCGGGGTGTCGGGCAACGGGCAAAAAGAGCTGCTCTACGCGTTGTCGGGCGAAGACCAGCGGGCTGACGCGGCCTGCATCCAGGTGTCCGGCCAGAACGCGGGCCGCATGGGTCCCGGCCATCGCCGTGCGCTGGGCCTGCATTTTGTGCCCGAAGAGCGCTTGGGCCGGGGCGCCGTGCCCACCATGGGGCTGGCGCACAACCTGCTGCTCACCCGCACCAATTCGGTCGGCGGCAGTGGCTGGATCAAGGTGGGTGCGCTGCAAAAACATGCCGAGGACATCATCCGACGCTTCAATGTGAAGGCGGGTGGACCCAACGCAGCGGCCAAGTCGCTGTCGGGTGGCAACCTGCAGAAGTTCATCGTGGGGCGCGAGATTGACGCCAACCCCAAGCTGCTCATCGTCTCGCAGCCCACCTGGGGCGTGGACGTGGGTGCCGCCGCACAGATCCGGGGCTCCATCCTGGCCCTGCGTGACGCAGGCTGCGCCGTGCTGGTGGTGAGCGAGGAGCTGGACGAATTGTTTGAAATCTGCGACCGGCTGCATGTGGTGGCCAAGGGGCATCTGTCGCCCTCGGTGCCCCGCGCCGAGGCCACCGTGGAGCGCATCGGTGAATGGATGAGCGGGCTGTGGCATGCCGATGTGCAAGCGCACCTCGCACAACAGGCCAAGGCAGGGGAGGTGCAGCATGCTTAAGCTGGAACCACGCCCCCAGGCGTCCAAGCTCTGGACCTATGGCTCGCCCCTGCTGGCGCTGGCCTTTACCGTGTTGATCGGTGTGGCCCTGTTCATTGCGCTGGGCAAAGACCCGGTGCGCGGGCTGCAGGTGTTCTTCTGGGAGCCCATCAAGACGCAGTACGCCATTGGCGAACTCATGGTCAAGGCCACGCCGTTGTTGCTGATTGCGCTGGGGCTGGCCGTGTGTTTCCGCTCCAACGTGTGGAACATCGGCGCCGAAGGCCAGTTTGTCATCGGCGCCGTGGTGGCGGGCGGCGTGGCGCTGCTGGCCGACAAGACCACGGGCCCCTGGATCGTGCCCGCCATCCTGCTCGCCGGGGTGCTGGGTGGCATGGCCTGGGCGGGGCTCACGGCGCTGCTGCGCGACAAGTTCAACGCCAACGAAATCCTGGTCAGCCTGATGCTGGTCTATGTGGCTACGCTGGTGCTGGGCTACCTGGTCTATGGCCCGTGGAAGGACCCGATGGGCTACAACTTTCCGCAGACCAAGACGTTCGAGAAGGTCACGCAGATCCCGCGCCTGATGCAGGGCTCGCGCGTGTCCATCGGGCTGCTGCTGGCACTCGCAGGCGCTGGGGCCTTGTGGGTGTTCCTGTTCCGCACGCGGGCGGGCTTTGCCCAGCAGGTGGGCGGGCTGGCACCGGCAGCAGCGCGTTACGCGGGCTTTTCGTCGCGCCGCGCGCTGTGGACGGCGCTGCTGATCTCGGGCGGCGCCGCTGGCCTGGCCGGTGCGCTGGAGGTGGCAGGGCCCATCGGCCAACTCACGCCCTATGTGCCTGCGGGCTACGGCTTCGCGGCCATCATCGTGGCCTTTGTGGGGCGGCTGCACCCGGTGGGCATGATCCTCTCCGCCATCCTCATGAGCATGTTCTACATCGGTGGTGAACTGGCGCAGTCGCGCCTGGGCCTGCCCAAGTCGCTCACCGGCGTGTTCCAGGGCCTGCTGCTGTTCACGCTGCTGGCCTGTGACACGCTGATTGCCTACCGCATCCGCTGGGTCGGCAGCAAGAAAGGAGGTGTCTGATGGAGTCTTATGCACTGCTCATCGGCGCCACGCTCAGCGCGGGCACCGTGCTGGCCATTGCGGCCCTGGGCCTGCTCATCAACGAAAAGGCGGGCATCGTCAACCTGGGGGCCGAGGGCATGATGCTCTGCGCCGCCATTGCAGGCTTTGCCACCGTGGTGCACACGGGCAACACCTGGCTGGGCTTTGCGGCAGGCATGGCGGCCGGTGCCGTGCTGGCTGCCATCTTTGGTGTGCTGGTGATCTGGCTCAACACCAACCAGTACGCCACGGGGCTTGCGCTCAGTCTGTTCGGCGTGGGCTTCTCCGCGTTTGCGGGCATAAGCTACGTGCAGGCCAAGCTGCCCGAGCTGCCCAAGTACGCTATTCCCGTGCTGGGCGATGTGCCGCTCCTCGGGCCAGCGCTGTTCCAGCAGCACCCGCTGGTGTATCTCACCATGCTGCTGGTGGCGGGGTTGATCTGGTTTCTGTACCGCTCGCGCGCCGGGCTGGTGCTGCGGTCGGTGGGCGAATCGCCTGAGTCAGCCCATGCGTTGGGCTACCCGGTGCGGCGCATCCGGCTGGCGGCCGTGGTGGTGGGCGGGGCGCTGTGCGGTCTGGCCGGGGCTTACATCTCCACTGTCTACACCCCGCTGTGGGTCGAGGGCATGGTGGCCGGGCGCGGCTGGATTGCGCTGGCGCTCACCACCTTTGCCACCTGGCGCCCGGCACGGGTGTTGCTTGGTGCTTATCTGTTTGGTGGCGTGACCATGCTGCAGTTCCATTTGCAGGCCACGGGCGTGCAGGTGGCCAGCCAGTTGCTGAGCATGCTGCCGTATGTGGCCACCATCGTGGTGCTGGCGCTGATCTCGCGCAATCCGGCGTGGATCCGCATCAACATGCCGGCCTCGCTGGGCAAACCGTTTTATCCGGGCTCCTGAAAGGGCTAGCCCACCGGAAAATCTGGTTACCCTGCGGTAGATCGCACCATAATCATTGTTTTCGTCCCCCAACCTTTGCAAGTCCTACTTCTTCGATAAGGAAACCGACATGACTGATCTGCAGAAACGCTCCCTGCTCAAGGTGGCAGCGCTCTCCGCTGTGGCTGCTGCTGCCCTGGTGGGCTGTGGCAAGAAGGAAGAACCGGCACCGGCCCCTGCGCCTGCACCGGCCCCTGCCGCAGAAGCACCGGCACCCAAGCCCGAGCCACTGAAGATCGCGTTTGCCTATGTCGGCCCGGTGGGCGACGGCGGCTGGTCGTTCGCGCACGACAACGGTCGCAAGGCCATCGAGAAGGAATTTGGCGACAAGGTCGTGACGAGCTTTGTGGAAAGCGTGCCCGAGTCTGCTGACGCAGAGCGCGTGCTGCGCGACCTGGCCGGCCAGGGCAACAAGCTGATCTTCGGCACCACCTTCGGCTACATGGAGTCCATGCTCAAGGTCGCGGAAGACAACAAGGGTGTGAAGTTCGAACACGCCACCGGCTACAAGACGGCCGAAAACCTGCGCACCTATGACAGCCGCACCTACGAAGGCGCGTACATGGCCGGCATCATCGCTGGCGCCATGACCAAGTCCAACACGCTGGGTGTGGTGGGCTCGGTGCCGATCCCTGAGGTGATCCGCAACATCAACAGCTTCACGCTGGGTGCGCAGTCGGTCAATCCCAAGATCAAGACCAAGGTGGTGTGGGTGAATGAATGGTTCAGCCCACCGAAGGAAACCGAAGCCGCGACCAGCCTGATCAACGGTGGCGCCGACATCCTGTTCCAGAACACCGACTCTCCCGCCGTGCTCAAGACCGCCCAGGAAAAGGGCAAGCGCGCCTTCGGCTGGGACAGCGACATGACCGCCTACGGCCCCAAGGCCCACCTGGCATCGGCGGTGATCAACTGGGGCCCGTACTACGTCAAGGCCACCAAGGACGTGCTGGACGGCACCTGGGCTTCGGGCCAAAGCTGGTGGGGTGTGAAGGAGGGCGCTATCGACATCGTCTCCATCGCTGAAGACGTGCCTGCCGACACCAAGGCCAAGGTCGAAGCCGTGAAGAAGGGCCTGGCCGACGGCAGCTTCAGCATCTGGAAGGGCCCCATCGTGGGTCAGGACGGCAAGCCCGTGCTGGAAAAGGACGCTGTGGCCGACGACAAGTTCCTGGGCGGCATCAACTTCTATGTCAAGGGCGTGGAAGGCAAGATCCCTGGCGGCGACAAGAAGTAATTCGCACCGCGTTCATCAGCAGTTCTTGCGAGCTGCTGTGACAAAGGGCCGCCTTGGGGTGGCCCTTTTGTTTTGCAGGCGTGCTTGTGGCCTGCAGCATTGAGAACCTGTTCAAAGTCTTTTTGGAGTCGCACAAGTACCCTGCCGGGATGGGATGCAATGCGCGGTGCGCAGCCAATAGCCCGTGCTATTGGCAAGCTTTGCTCCTCCGCAGACCGCCCTGCAAGGCACTTGCCCGAAGGGTTGGAGTGAAATCGGGCGATTGGACGCCCCGGCTGCTTGCATGGGCATGAGCCCACGCGGCGCACCCAAAGCATCCGCTCATCCCGATTGCACTCCAATGCAATCTCCAAAAAGACTTTGAACAGGTTCTAAGGAGCAAGGACGATGTTGGAATCTACGTTGTGGCACCCGGTGGCACTGTCAGAAGCCGTGGCGGCGCAGGCGCCGCTGGCCGTGCAGGTACTGGAGCAACCCGTGGTGTTGTGGCGCGACAGCGAAGGCGCCGTGCTCGCGCTGGCCGACCAGTGCCCGCACCGGGGCGCCCGCCTGTCGCTGGGCCGCGTGACGCCCCAGGGCCAGTTGGAGTGCCCCTACCATGGCTGGCAGTTTGCGGCCGGTGGGCAATGCACGCACGTGCCTGCACTGCCCACCTTTGCGCCCCCGGCCACGCACTGCGTCCGCCATTTCGAGGTGCAGGAGGCCTATGGCCTGGTGTGGGTGCGCATCGTACCGGGCGAGCAGGGACTGCCTGGGTTTGCGGCGGAGGGGGATGCTCGCCTGCGCAAGCTCAACTGCGGTCCCTACGACGTGGCGGCCAGCGCGCCGCGCATCGTCGAGAACTTTCTGGACATGTCGCATTTCGGCTTTGTGCACGAAGGCTGGCTCGGCAGCCGTGAGGCGACGGCCATCGACGATTACCGCGTGGAGCCCACGCCCACAGGCCTCCTGGCCACGGGCTGCAAGGCCTGGCAACCGCAATCCAACCTGCATTCCACGGCGGCCGCCCAGGTCGAATACACCTACGAAGTCACGGCCCCCTATGGGGCCGTGCTGACCAAGGTGCCCGAGGCGGGCACCACGGCGGTCGATGGCTGGCGCGAGTCCATTGCGCTGTTCATCTGTCCGGTGACGCCGGTGCGCAGCCGGGTGTGGTTCCGCCTGGCCGTGGCGGATTTCGAATCGCCGGACGAGAAACTGCAGGCCTTCCAGCACACCATCTTCACGCAGGACCAACCCGTGCTGGAGTCGCAGACGCCACAGTGCCTGCCACTCGACCTGCGCGCGGAGTTGCATACCGCTGCCGACAAGGCATCATCTGCGTATCGCCGCTTTCTGCGCCAGAGTGGCATCACCTTTGGAGTCTGCTGATGTTCAAGATCCCCCCCATCTCCGCCGAGCGCCTTCCCAGCCTGCTGCGTGCCATGCCCAAGGCCGAGCTCCATATCCACATCGAGGGCTCGCTGGAGCCCGAGCTGATCTTTACGCTGGCGCAGCGCAATGGGCTGACGTTGCCCTATGCCAGCGTGGACGCCTTGCGCAGCGCCTATGCGTTCACCAATCTGCAGAGTTTTCTGGACATCTACTACGCCGGTGCGAGTGTGCTGCTGCATGAACAGGATTTTTACGACATGGCGCGCGCTTACCTGGGTCGTGCGGCGCGCGACAACGTGCTGCACACCGAACTCTTCTTCGACCCGCAAACCCATACCGCACGCGGCGTGGCGATGGAGACCGTCATCAACGGTCTGCACCGTGCCTGCCAGGATGCCCGCGCCGAACTGGGAATCAGCGCCACGCTGATCCTGTGCTTCCTGCGCCACCTGAGCGAGGAGTCGGCATTCGAAACGCTGGAGCAGGCCATGCCGCTGCTCGACAAGATAGTGGGTGTGGGCCTGGACTCCAGCGAACTGGGGCACCCGCCCGAGAAGTTTGCCCGCGTGTTCGCCCGCTGCCGCGAGCTGGGCCTGCACCTGGTGGCCCATGCGGGGGAGGAGGGGCCTCCCGCCTACATCTGGAGTGCGCTGGATGTGCTCAAGGTCGAGCGCATCGACCATGGCGTGCAGGCGGTACACGACGCTGCCCTGATGCAGCGCCTGGCGCAAGACCGCATTGCGCTCACGGTGTGCCCGCTTTCCAACCAGAAGCTGTGCGTCTTCCCCAACCTTGCAGACCACAACCTCGGCAAGCTGCTCGATGCCGGGCTGGCTGCCACCGTGAATTCGGACGACCCTGCCTACTTTGGCGGCTACATCAACGAGAACTTCACCCAGGTGTTTGCGGCCACGGGCCTCACGGCCAAACATGCCTACCAGTTGGCTTTCAACAGTTTTGAAGCCAGCTTTGCAGGCAATGCCGACAAGCGGGTGTGGGAGCACAAGCTCAAGGAAGCGTTCGAGCGTTGCGTGGAGCACGACTACTGAGCTTCGGGTAGCGCGCAGTGGGCTTGGGACATGGCGCCCGGGGGACTGTCGCCAGTGCGGCAGGGGCCTGATCTGGGTAAACCCTTAAAATAGTAAGTATTCGTTCGAATTGCTTCCGGCCCAGGCCCACGGGGTGATCCACCACCATGGCCCTTACCCTGCGCTCCCTTGTGGAGTGCACGGGTGCCGTGTTGCCCCCTTTTTTGGAGCCTTCCATGTTTCTCAGTCAAATCTCCATTGGCAAGCGCCTGACCCTGGTGCTTGGCCTCATCCTGGCGCTGTTTTTTGCCAGCAGCGTGGTGGCCGTGGTCAAGCTCAGCCAGCTGGGCCGGGAGATCGACGCCATGGTCAACGACAACATCAAGACCGAGCGCGCGGGCTCGGACTGGCTGCGCCACACCACATCGGGCGTGCAGCGTGCGGCAGCCATTGCCAAGAGCAGCGACGCGAGCCTGATCCCCTACTTTGCACCCGCCACGGCCGCGTCGATCCGCGATACCAACGAGCTGCAGAAATTCATCGAGTCCAAGATGGACACGCCGGAGAAGAAGCAGCTTTTTGCCAAGGTGGGTGACCTGCGCAAAGACTACCTGGCGGCCCGCGAGGAAGTGAGCAAGTTCAAGCAGGCGGGCGATGCCGAGAACGCCAACAAGGTTTTCACCGAGCGGTTTGAGCCCACCTCCCGCAGCTATCTGGCGGGTGTGCAGCAGATGGTGGATGGCCAGCGCGCCGAGCTCGATGCTGCCGGCAAGCGCAGCGAAGAGCTGCGTGCCCAGACCACGCTGCTGTTGCAGATCTGCACCGGCGTGTCGCTGCTGCTGGGCGCCTTGCTGGCCTGGCTGCTGACCACCAGCATCACGCGTCCGCTGCGCAAGGCCGAGGCCATTGCAGAGACCATCGCCAACATGGACTTGACGGGTGCCCCCCAGGCGAGCTACGCCAATGACGAAACCGGCCACCTGCTGCGCGCGCTGGATGCCATGCGCAGCGCGCTGCACCGTTCGCTGCAGCAAGTGCGGGGCGTGGTGGACAGCATCTCCACCGCCAGCACCCAGATCGCGATTGGCAACCAGGACCTGAGCGCGCGCACCGAGCAGACAGCCAGCAGCCTGCAGGAGACCGCCAGCTCGATGGAAGAGCTGACCAGCACCGTGCGCCAGAGCGCCGATTCGGCCGTGCAGGCCAACCAGCTGGCCGTGTCGGCGGCGCAGGTGGCCCAGCGCGGTGGCGATGTGGTGGCACAGGTGGTGACCACCATGGACGAGATCAACACCAGCAGCAAGAAGATTGCCGACATCATCGGCACCATCGACGGCATCGCGTTCCAGACCAACATCCTGGCCCTCAACGCCGCGGTGGAAGCCGCCCGTGCAGGCGAGCAGGGCCGAGGCTTTGCCGTGGTGGCCAGCGAAGTGCGCTCACTGGCCCAGCGCTCGGCCCAGGCGGCCAAGGAAATCAAGACGCTGATTGGCGTGTCGGTGGAAAAGGTCGAGTCGGGTGCTGCCCTGGTGCAGAACGCTGGCACCACCATGGGCGAGATCGTGAGTTCCGTGCGCCGCGTGACCGACATCATTGGCGAGATCAGCGCAGCCGCTTCGGAGCAGAGCCAGGGCATTGGCCAGGTGAATGTGGCGGTAACCCAGCTGGACCAGATGACCCAGCAAAATGCAGCCCTGGTGGAAGAGTCCACCGCTGCCGCCGAAAGCCTGAAGGATCAGGCTTCGCGCCTGGCCGAAGTGGTGGGTGCCTTCCGCCTGGGCGCGGGCCCGCAGGCGCTGCGGCTGAATTGAAATTGATGGCGGGGCTCTGTGCGCTGCTGCAGCGCACGCCCGCACTTGAATCCTGTTTTTAACCCGGCAGTCTTTGCAACACCACTCCATGTAGTTTTCGCACAGTCTGACCGTCCCGGTGGCACCGTTGTCCTGCGGTGCTTCCGTTCCATTCCATCAGGGCCATGTAGAGGAACACCATGTACAAAAACCTCGCTGCCACGCTCGTGGCCGCCTGTTTTTTCTCCCCCGTTTTTTCCCAGACCACGTCCGCCAAGGGTCATACAGCCGAGCCGGTCAAAGCCGGTTTTGTCTATGTTTCGCCCATCACCGAGGCGGGCTGGACGCGCCAGCATGACGAAGGCCGCAAGGCCGTCGAGGCCGCGCTGGGCAACCAGGTGAAGACCACGTTTGTCGAGAACGTGGCCGAAGGCGCCGATGCCGAACGCGTGATCCGCGACCTGGCCGCCACCGGCCACCAGATCATCTTCACCCCCAGCTTTGGCTACATGGAGCCCACGCTCAAGGTGGCGCAGGACTATCCGCAGGTGAAGTTCGAGTCCATCACCGGCTACAAGACCACCCCCAATGTGGCCGCCGCCAATGCGCGCTACTACGAGGGGCGTTACCTGGCGGGCATCGCCGCAGGCCGCATGAGCAAGACCGGCGTGGCAGGGTTCGTGGCCGGGTTTCCCATCCCCGAAGTGCTGCAGGGCATCAACGCCTTCGCGCTGGGCATGCGATCGGTCAACCCCAAGGCCACTGTCAAGGTGGTGTGGCTCAACGTATGGTTCGACCCGCCCAAGGAGCGGGATGCCGCCATGGCACTGTTCAACCAGGACGTGGACGTGATCGCGTTTCACACCGGCTCCACCGCAGTAATGGCGGCTGCGCAAGAGCGCGGCAAGATGGCCGTGGCCTATCACTCGGACATGCGCAAGACGGGCCCGGACGCGCAGATCGTGGCCGTGACGCACGAGTGGGGCAGCTACTACACCGAGCGCGTGCGCGCCGTGCAAAACGGTACCTGGAAAAGTGCCAACCTGTGGGGCGGCGTGCGCGAGGGCATGATCCGCGTCGGTGACTTTGGCACCCGGGTGCCAGCGGCCGTCCAGCAGGAGGTGCTGAATGCCCAAAAGGCCGTGGGCGCGGGCAAGCTCCAGCCCTTCCGTGCGGGCAAAGTGCCGGTGCGCGACAACGAAGGGCAGGAGCGCATTGCTGCTGGCCAGGCACTGCCGGATGCCCAGATATTGCAGATGAACTGGCTGGTGGAAGGCGTGGTGGGCAAGGTGTCCCGCTGATCCTGCAGGGCATATCGCCCATCGTTTTCACTGGTCGGCGCTCCCCGAACCCCATAGCCACTATGGGGTGCTGCATATACAAACGGCGCCCCCTGCCGCTAAGCTTGTCGCCATGCCTGTTTACCGTTCCGCCCTTTTGCGTTTTGCCGACGACGGCAGCGCCCTCTATGACGAAGATGGCCTGCTGGCCGTTGGCCCTGACGCTCAGGGCTGCCAGCGTGTGCTGGCGGCAGGCGCTTGGCAGACTCTCGCGCCACAATTTGCCGGGGAGCCTGTGGTGCATCTGCCGGGGCGTATCCTGGCGCCGGGGTTTGTGGACATGCACATCCACTTCCCGCAGACGGACGTGATCGGCTCGCCAGCCGATGGCCTGCTGCCCTGGCTGGAGAACTACACCTTTCCCCACGAATCCCGGTTTGTAGACCCCAGCTACAGCGCACAGGTGGCCGAATTTTTTGTGGCCGAGCTGCTGCGCAACGGCGTGACCACAGCCCTGGCGTTTTCGACGTCACACCCCGCGTCGGTGGATGCCCTGTTCACCGAGGCCCAGCGCCAGCGGATGCGCCTCATCACCGGCAAGGTGCTGCAGGACCGCCACTCGCCCGATGGTGTGCGCGACGACACCGAGCAGAGCCTCATCGACACCGAGGCGCTGATCCGGCGCTGGCACGGCGTGGACCGCCTGGGGTATGCCATCACCCCGCGTTTTGCGCCCACCAGCACGCATGAACAATTGCGCGGCGCGGGCGAGCTGGCTGCGCGCTACCCCGATGTGTGGATCCAGTCCCACGTGGCCGAGAACCGCGACGAGATCCGCTGGGCGCGCGAGCTGTTCCCCGCCGCGCGCAGCTACCTGGGCGTGTACGACGACTTTGGCCTGATGCGCGAACGTGCGGTGTATGCGCACTGCATCCACTTCGATGACGACGACCGCGCGCTGATGCGTGACACCGGCGCGGTGGCGGCGGTCAGCCCCACCAGTAACCTCTTTCTGGGCAGCGGGTTTTTCGACTACGCCGGTGCCGACCGCGTGGGGTTTGGCTATGGCCTGGCCAGCGACGTGGGCGGAGGCACCAGCTTCAGCCCGTTCCACACCATGCTGGCCGCGTACTACGTGGGGCGTGAGGGCCAGACCAAGCAGGGCCTGAGTCTGTCACCCCAGCAACTGTGGTGGCAACACACGGCGGGCGCGGCCAGGGCGCTGGGCCTGGCGGGTGTGGTCGGCAATCTGCAGCCGGGCTGCGAGGCCGATTTTGTGGTGCTGAACCCCGAAGCCACGCCGCTTTTGGCGCGCAAGACCCGCCAGGCGCGTAACCTCGATGAGCTTTTGTTTGCGCTGATCGTGCTCGGCGACGACCGTGTGGTGCAGCAAACGGTGATTTCTCAAGCAAAATACGGCTCTAGCGCTTGATATTCATGCGCTACCAGCTACGTATTTAATAGCGCCCGGCAGTCCACCACTGAGCGGGCCACAGCGCAGGGAGTTCTGCTATGAGCATCAAGAGCGACAAATGGATCCGCCGCATGGCGGCCGAGCACGGAATGATCGAGCCCTTCGAGCCCGGCCAGGTTCGCGAGGTCGAAGGCCGCAAGATCATCAGCTACGGCACCAGCAGCTACGGCTACGACATCCGCTGTGCGCCCGAATTCAAGGTGTTCACCAACATCCACAGCACGGTGGTGGACCCGAAGAACTTCGATGAAAAGAGCTTTGTCGATTTCGAGGGTGACAGCTGCATCATCCCGCCCAACAGCTTCGCGCTGGCCCGCACGGTCGAATACTTCCGCATCCCGCGCAATGTGCTCACCATCTGCCTGGGCAAGAGCACCTATGCGCGCTGCGGCATCATCGTCAACGTGACGCCGTTCGAGCCCGAGTGGGAAGGCTATGTGACGCTGGAGTTCAGCAACACCACGCCGCTGCCAGCGCGCATCTACGCAGGCGAGGGCTGCGCACAAGTGCTGTTCTTCGAGAGCGACAAGGACGACGTGTGCGAGGTCAGCTACCGAGACCGGGGCGGCAAGTACCAGGGCCAGGTGGGCGTGACACTGCCCAAGGCCTGACCAGGCGCACATGGCGGGCGGTGGCAGGGGTTGTGTCCTACACGCGCCATGCGCCTTGGCTGAAATGCAAGCATCGGTAAGTTTTCTAGCATTGGTGACACGCCTCCCGGGAGATGGAGGCTGATGGAGTTTCACCATGCTGATGTCCGCTGCCGCCTCAACCTTGTTCTTTGCGCCCATCCGCGCTCTGGCGCCAGCGCTGGCCGATCCCGCTCCAGCACCTGCGCCTTCTGTCATCCCGCCGCCTCGGCGCCCAGACGCTGCGCCGCATTCCGCCGACGCCGACTGCCAGGCACACCACACCTACTGGCCCTGTGAGTTGCTCAATGCCTTTGTGCTGCGCATGGCAGCTCACGGCCACTGCGTGAACATGTCGATGATGCTGGGCCACCGGCCCTATGCCCTGGAGCGATTGGCGTTGGCGGCTGGCGCTCCGGACGCTGGTCTGCAAGAGCTGTCGGCCCAGCTGCAGCCGTATTTTGAGGCGCCCGTGCTGCAAGCCGAAAGCCCGGAGCCACGGCCCGCAACACCGGGGGACGGCGCCACTATGGGCTCGGGCAGCCCTCACGCCTCCACGCAGACCCTGTTGCGTCCCTGGCCCTTGGCCTCGTAGAGCGCTGCATCGCCCCGACGCAGCATGGCGGCGCCGTTGTCGTCTGCGCTGCGCATGGTTGCGACACCTGCGCTGACGGTGATGGTGCCCACGACCGGGTTCTGTTGCTCTGCCATGGCGGTGACAAGGGCCTGCGCAATGGACTGGGCGCCCTCCAGGTCGGTGTCGGGCAGCAACGCCACGAACTCTTCTCCCCCCAGTCGCGCCACCACATCAGAGCCACGCAGGCGGGACTCCAGCGTGCGTGCCAGGCGCCGCAGGACCTCGTCTCCGGCTTCATGCCCGTAGGTGTCATTCACCCGCTTGAAGTGGTCCACGTCCACGGTGATCAGACTCAGCGGACGGCTGCTGCGCCGCGCCAGCGCCACCGCAAAGGCCATTTGTGTCTCGAAGCCGCGCCGGTTCAGCAACCCGGTGAGGGCGTCGGTGCGTGCCTGCAGGTCCAGCGCGCGGTTCGCGGCCTCCAGCTCCAGCGTGCGCAGGCGCACTTTTTCTTCCATCGCCTCGCGGGCGGCCAGCAGGCGGTGCGTCATGCGGCCCAGAGACTGAGACAGCTGTTGTACCTCGCGGCTGCTTTGCATGGTCGGAATGTCGCTGCCGGGGAGCCCGGCCTCCACCGCACTGGCCGCGTCGGCCAGTGCATACAGGTCCACGCTCAGGCGCCGGGCGGCCAGCCAGGCCAGGGCGGATGCCAGCAGCGCGGCCGTCAGGCCAATCACCAGTGCCAGTTGCACGGTGTTGTCTGCCTCCGCAAAAGCCAATTCCACAGGCTGGCGTGCCACGATGCGCCAGCCCAGATCGCTGGCCGCGTTGCGCGGCTGCAGCTGCGTGGCAGCGGTCAGGTAGCGCTTGCCATCCCTCCACCGCACCACGGTGGTCTGCGTGCGGTCGCCATCACGGTTGTTGTTGACACTGATGTCCTCGGGCAGTCGCTGCCCGGCAGACCGCATCACCTCGGTCTGTCCGCCAGGTGCAAAAATTAACTGGCCTTCGCGGTCAAAGATGAACAGTTCCAGCGCGCTTTCATCGGATGACGCAGGGGTCAGACTCTCCAGTACCTCGCGTGTCCACTGCCAGCTGCCGTGGATGCCCAGCACGCCCACCGTGGTGGGGCCGACGCGAATGGGCGCTGCAAAGTCCACAAACCGGTGTGGTTCGCCAGTGGCGGTGGGGGGCAGCAGGGACTCCAGCAGCTTGGCGGGGTGGACGTCGCCCACATGCACCCCTTCGAGTCCGTGTTGAAACCAGGGCCGCTGGGCCACGCTCTGGCCCACCAGCAGGCCGCGTGTGGCATTGCGCACCACGCCTTGCGCATCGGCAACACCGATCCAGATGTTGGTGGGCTGCATGGCCTGGCTGCGGGCCAGCATGTGCTGGGCCTCGGCGGAGTCGAGCCCCTTGGACCACACCACTTCGGCACTGGCCATCACCTCGGCCTCCAGGCTGCGCTGCATGAGGCCCAGGGCCAGAAGCTTGCCTGCGTTTTCGGCGACCACCTGCAAGGAACTGCCTGCATCGCGCTGAATGCGGTGCTTGAGCAACTCGCCAAACCCCAGCGACAGCAGTACTGACAGGGTCACGACCAGCGTGCCAAACACCAGCGCGATCTGCATGCGCAGGCTGTGGTCTGAAAAACGTGTGATGAGCATCATGCGGAAGGGTCTGCCCAGTGTGCCGTCGCGGCCGGTGCCGGGCTGGCGCGGCGCAGGGCCAGCCGGGCTGCTGCCAAGTCCCAGCCGGCCCAGCCGCAACTCTTGAACAGCACCGGGCCCGAACGCCGCTCGGGGGCTGCGGCACCGAGGCTCCGGACCATCTCACCCAGCGTCGGCAGCGCCGCCACATCCAGGCCTGCCTGCAGCAGGTCGCCCGCCTCATGGAGTGCATCGCTGGTGTCCACCAGGATGCGTCCGTGCCGCGCCACATGCTGGCAAAGGGCTGGGGCCAGCTCTGCCATGGCGGGCGTGAAAGCGCCCACGGCTGCCAAAAATGCGTCGGGCCGGGGCGGGGCGCTCAGCACCCGTGCGCTGGCCGTGGTGCAGGTCGCTATCAGCGGGCAGTGGGGCACGGCGGCATCGGCATCGGCCACCACCCGCACGTGGGCGCCCAGGCCGCGCACCTGCGCTGCCAGGGCCTGGGCGCTGGCGCTGCTGCGCGAGGCAATCCACACCTCGCGCACGCCCAGGCCGTGGATGAATGCCTCGGCATGTGCCAGGCCCTGCACCCCTGCGCCGACGATGAGCAAAGGGCCCTGCGGCACCTGCGCCAGATGCCGGGCGGCCAGCAGAGAGACCGCGGCGGTACGCCGTGCGGTGACAGTGGGCCCGTCCAGCACCAGCCGACGCTCGCCCGTGGCGATGTCAAACACCACCACATCGCCCTGGATCGACGGGCGTCCTGTGCCCGCGTTGCCCGGGGTGAAGGTGATGAGCTTGGTCATGGCCACCGATTGATCCGTGGCGGGCATCACAAACAAGCTGCCGCCTTGCGCCAGCGGCAGCACGGCGCGTTGCGGCACCACGACTGTGGGGTCTTTGAGCAAGGCCGCTATTTCATCAGCCAGATCGGACCAGGGCAACCGCGCAGCGGTGGCTGCTGCATCCAGCACGCCCGAGGGGGCTGAAGAGGGGGCAAAAAGCATAGGCGGACTGTACACAGCATGCCGCTCTCGTGGGAGCGGAGAAGCCCTCACCTGTGCAGTGCCCAAGGTCACCCAGCGTGTGCTTGGCGCGGGTTCAGGTTCGCCATGGCTGCCATGCCCATCAATGCGTGGCCCCCGCCTGCAGCGCGATGTCCTGCGGCGTCAGCACCGCAGCCCACAGGGCAGCATGCATGCCGCGCACCATGTCGCGAAGGGGCAGATGGGGGTCCCCCTGGCCACTGAGCCAGGGCACATGCACAAAACCGCCCCGTGCGCCCTCTGGGCCTATGCCTTGTGCCAGCAGATGCATGAGGCCGTACAGCACATGGTTGCAGACAAAGGTGCCAGCGGTTTGCGACACCTCGCAGGGCACGCCTGCGCGTTGCACGGCGCGCAGCATGGCCTTGATGGGCAGGCTGGCGAAGTAGGCGGCAGGTCCGCCGGGCTGCACCGGGGTGTCTATGGGCTGTGCGCCACCGTTGTCTGGAATGCGCGCATCGTTGATGTTGATGCCGATGCGCTCGATGGACAGCGCTGCCCGACCACCTGCCAGGCCCAGGCACAGCGTGACGGTGGGCCGGTGTTCTAGCAAAAGCGACTGCAGCCGCTGCAACGACTGCCCGAACACCGTGGGCAATTGCGCGGCCACCACCTGGTGTCCTGCGATGCGCTGCCCGTGCAGCGCTTGCGCAATGAGCCAGCTGGGGTTGTGCGCGCCACCACCAAACGGATCAAAACCGGTCAGAAGAATGGTGGGCCCGGCATGGGGCGCGCCATGGTGTGCGGCAGATGTCATGAAAGGCAGGCAAAAGCGGGGTGGAACACATCGTAAATCGTCCGCGCCAGGGCGGCCCCGCGCGTAACATGCAGGCTTGGCCGCCCCATCTGGAGGGCGCTGGAGAGACGCAATGAAATGGGAAGGCAATCGCGAGTCCGACAACGTGGAAGACCGCCGTGACGAGGGCGGCGGCGGTGGATCGCCGGTGTTTGGTGGGCGCAGCATCGGCATTGGCACCATCGTGATCGCGCTGGTGGGGGGGTGGGTGCTGGGCATCAACCCTTTGACCATCCTGGGGCTGCTCAGCGGCGGCGGTCCGGCGCCCCAGGTGCAGACGCAACCCCATGCCCCGGCCCACCGCCCACCGGCTGATGACACCATGGCACGGTTTGTGTCCACGGTGCTTGCCGACACGGAGGACGTGTGGGGCGAGGTGTTCCGCCAGGGCGGCGGGCGCTACCAGGACCCGCGGCTGGTGTTGTTCCGGGGCGCTACGCCCACCGCATGTGGTACGGGGCAGGCAGCCATGGGGCCGTTCTATTGCCCCGCTGACCAGAAGGTCTACATCGACCTGGGGTTTTACGAGACTCTCAAGACCCGGCTGGGTGCCCCGGGCGACTTTGCCCAGGCCTACGTGATTGCCCATGAGGTGGGCCACCACGTGCAGAACCAGCTGGGCATCAGCGCCAAGGTGGACCAGATGCGGGGCCGTGTGAGCAAGGTGGAATACAACGCGCTGTCGGTGCGGCTGGAGTTGCAGGCCGACTGCTTTGCGGGGGTGTGGGCCCACCACGCCCAGAAGTCCCGCCAGATCCTGGAGCAGGGCGACGTGGAAGAAGCCATGAACGCCGCCGCCAAGATTGGTGACGATGCGCTGCAGCGGGCCAATGGCGGCGCGGTGGTGCCCGAGAGCTTCACGCATGGCACGAGCGCCCAGCGGCAGCGCTGGTTCAACAGCGGCCTGCAAAGTGGCAGTGTCAAGACCTGCGACACCTTTGCGGCGCGCAGCCTGTAGGCGCGCAATGCCCGGGGATTATTAGACCTTCTCCATGCCGCCGACCGCACCCGTGACTGCCTCGCTGCATCGCCGTGCCGGGCCTTCGGCGGGGGCTGAGGTTGGGCCGTCGGCGCCGCAGCCCTCGGGCGCAGCGGCGGCGTGGTCTGCGGCAGCGGTCACCGTACCCCACGCCGTGGGGCTGGGGCTGCTGGCATTTGCGCCGCTGGCGGGCGAACATTCGCTGGCCGCGCTGGCTTTGTGGTCGGCTGCATTGCCCGGCCTGCTGCTGACCCTGGCGACACCCCGTGCCGGGGTGGTATATGCACCGACCACGGTGGTGGCCCTGCTGTTTGCCGCCGTGCTGGCGACTGCCCACGGTGCGGCCCCCAGCCTGGGCCTGAGCGCGCGCCAGGTGCTGGCGGTCAGCGGTGCCACGGTGGCTTTGGCCTTTGTGTTTCAGTGGCTGCTGGGGGTGTTGCGGCTTGCGTCGGTGGCGCGGTTTCTTCCTATCTCGGTCACCCACGGGTTTGCAGCCGGTGTGGGCTTGTCGATGGTGGTGGGACAGGTGCGCAATGGCTTTGGTGCGGGTGCCGATGCGCTGTGGGACGCACGCACCGGCTGGCACCTGCTGGCTGCGCTGGCCGTGGTGGCGCTGGCCTGGGGGCTGCGCCAGCGCTGGCCCCGCATGCCAGGGCTGCTGTCGGCCGTGGCCCTGGTGGCACTGGCCGTGGCGCTGGCGGGGGTATGGGGTGTGGGGCTGGGCAGTGTGTTTGTGCCGGCCGTGCCGCCCAGCGTGTTTGCCTGGCCCATGCTGCCCGACTGGACGGGCATCCCCTGGATGGCCCTGGCCCGGCAGCAGGGCTCCGCTCTGGTGGTGCTGGCGGTGCTGATGGCGCTGGTCAACAGCCTGGAAATTCTGGTATTTAACCAGGAGCTGGAGCTGGACCATGGCCTGCGTGGCAATGCCAACCTGGCGCTGCGCCGCGAGAGTTTGCTGGGTGCGCTGTGTGGGCTGATGGGCATGATTCCCGCGTCCACCAGCGCGTCGCGTTCGCGCATTGTGCTGGCGCAGGCGGGGGCCTCGCGCGATGCCCCGCGCTGGCACGCCGCCATCATGCTGGGTGTGGCGGTCACCGGGGCGTGGTGGCTGCACTGGGTGCCCATGGCCTGTCTTGCCGGGGGGCTGGTGCTGGCGGGGCTGATGCAGGTGCCGGGCCTCATGTGGTCGCTGGGCTATGCCCGCCGGTCCCGGGTGACCTGGGCGCAAAGCTGGCTGGTGGCGCTGGTGTTTGCCGTGATGGGGGGCGTGGGGGCGCTGGTGGCTGGCCTGGTGGTGGCCACGTTTGTGCTGCTGCACGACTCTGCCGCCACGGTGCTGCGCCATGTGCGTCTGGATGGCGAGCTGCGCTCGCGGCGCTTGCGCCGTGCCGGGTCGGACAGCTGGCTGACGCCGCGCATGAATCAGGTGGCGGTGTTTGAACTGCAAGGTGTGATGTCTTTTGGCGTGGCTGCCCACCTGGCCGAGCAGGTGCGCATGCTGCTGCTGCCGCGCCATCTCTGGGTCATTCTGGACGCGGGCCGCGTGCCCGCGTGGGACAGCACGGCAATGGCCCAACTGCGGGCGCTGGTGCGTGACCTGGACCAGCAGGGTATCGCCGCGGCCGTGGCAGCCCTGGACCCCATGGCCGCCGAGCATGCGGGGGAGCATGTGCGCGCTTTTGCCGACCTGGACCGGGCGCTGGAATGGGCCGAGGTGGGTATCCTGTCGCAGCGGCCCATCGAGCAACGCCCTGTGCACCCCGAGCGCGATGTGCTGGGCGAGGTGGGCGAGGGCGTGCCCAAGGCCGCTGCCGAGGCCTTGCAGGCGCTGCTGGTGTCCCAGGCCGTCCCGCCCCATGGCGTGGTGTTCCATGCGGGGGATACGGACCATGACCTCCTCGTGGTCAAGTCCGGCCACATCACGCTGGTCACCCAGTGGCCGCCCGACAAGGGCTTGCGCCTGGCCACCGTCGGTCCGGGCATGGCGTTTGGCGAAATGGCCTTCCTCAATGGTGCGGCACGCAGTGCCTGCGCGGGCGCCGAACGTGGCCCGGCGCATCTGGTGCGTTTGTCGCGCGCACATTTTGATGCCTGGGCAAGGCAGTACCCCGAGGCGGCCCTCACGGTGATGAACAATCTGGCCCAGATCGGCGCCCGGCGCTTGGCGGTGACCACGCGGCAGCTGCGGGCGGTGCTGGAGTAGCAGGGCAGGGCATCTGGTGTCGGAGTGCGGCTGTCCCAAGGTCCCACAAGGCGAATGAAAGGCCCTTGATTTCTATAATCAAAGGCTTCCCGACACCGTCTGGCAACCTCTCCTTGCCAACCCCATGGAATCCACCCCCTCGTCCTCCGCCGCAGATGCCCCCGTGGCCACCACCCCTTTTGAATGGATCGGCGGCGAAGAACGCGTGCGCGCCTTGACCGAGCGCTTCTATGACCTAATGGACCTGGAGCGCGGCTACACCGAGCTGCGTGCCGCCCATGGCAGCGACCTCGGCCAGGCGCGGCAAAAGCTGTTCATGTTTCTGTGCGGATGGCTGGGTGGGCCGTCGTACTACACCGACCAGTTTGGCCACCCGCGCCTGCGCGCGCGCCACATGCCGTTTGCCATCGGCATCAAGGAGCGCGACCAATGGGTGGCCTGCATGGACCAGGCCATGGGCGAGACCGGCGTGCCCTCCGACCTGCG
Organism: Acidovorax sp. 22279; assembly: GCF_052045435.1. NCBI lineage: Bacteria > Pseudomonadati > Pseudomonadota > Betaproteobacteria > Burkholderiales > Comamonadaceae > Acidovorax > Acidovorax sp. 22279. The sequence continues at coordinate 33,349 of NZ_JBQEOV010000024.1, read as the reverse complement.
CGTGCGGCTGAAGGAAAGCTTCATGGGCACGGCGGACTGGATGCGCAACAAAGGGGTGTAGCCCGCCCGCGAGGTGGTGCCCGTTTGCGCCGTTGAATGGCGCCCTGGTATGTTTCCTGGGGCCGCCTTCACAGGCTCTAAGATGCTTCCTCCAACAAATACAGGAGGTGGGTTATGTCGGCAACTGCATGGGTCGTGGTCGTTGTGCTGGTCGCTGTGGGGTTGTGGGCTGTGGCGGTCTACAACCGGCTGGTGCAGTTGCGCAACCGCATTGCCAACGCGTTTGGCCAGATCGATGTGCAGCTCAAGCGCCGGTATGACCTGATTCCCAATCTGGTGGAGGTGGCACGTGGTTATCTCGCGCACGAGGCCGCCACGCTGGAGGCCGTCATCAAGGCCCGCAGCCAGGCGCAGGGCGCGGCTGCAGCGGTGCGTGCCGCACCGCAAAGCGCCAGCGCCATGGGCGCGCTGGCAGCGGCAGAGGGCGTACTCGGCGGCAGCCTGGGCCGCCTGATGGTGGTGGCCGAGAGCTACCCTGAACTCAAGGCCGACGCCACCATGCAGTCGCTGTCCGAAGAAATCACCAGCACCGAAAACCGCCTGGGCTTTGCGCGCCAGGCCTACAACGACCAGGCGCTGGAGTTCAACGATGCGGCGGCGCAGTTCCCGGACCTCATCGTCGCGCGCCTGCTGGGTTTTGCGCCCGCGCCCATGCTGGCGTCCACGCAGTCCGACGAAGAGCGCGCCGCGCCCCGGGTGAAGTTCTGACCCTTCCATTGCCGCATCCATGAAGTTCTGGGATCACCAGCACAACGCGCGCAGCGAGACGCGTCGCCTGCTGCTGGGTTTTGCCTTCGCTGTGGTCGTTCTGGTGGCGGCCGTGCATGCGGCCCTGGCGCTGGCCTGGTGGCTGATGGTGGCGGTGCTGCCCGTGCACTTGCCCTTCCCACAAGGTTTTCTGGCCGCCAATGTGGGGGTCTCGCTGATGCTGGTGCTGGGCGGCTGGTGGGTGGAGACGTCCAACTTGCGCGCAGGCGGTATCAAGCTGGCGCAGCGCGTGGGCGCGCGCGAGTTGCGCCCGTCGCTGTCGCACGCCGAGCAGCGGCTGTCCAACATCGTGGACGAGCTGTGCATTGCAGCGCACATGCCACGCCCGCAGGTCATGGTCATGCCGCGCACCGATGCCATCAACGCGTTCGCTGCCGGGTGGGACGAGAGCGATGCCGTCATTGCCGTGACGCAGGGCGCCCTGGACTACCTCACCCGCGAAGAGATGCAGGGCATGGTGGCGCACGAGTTGAGCCATCTGCACGAGGGCGACACGCGTCTGAAGATGCGCCTGGCGGGGATGGTGTTCGGGCTGGAGCTGGTCTACAACTTTGGCGACACGATGCGCGAGCGCCGGGGCCTGGCCTGGTGGTTCGGTTCGGCCATCATGGTGGCGGGCTTTGCGGGCTGGCTCACCGGCCGCCTGCTCAAGGCCGCCGTATCGCGACAGCGCGAATACCTGGCCGATGCACGCGCGGTGCAATGGACCCGCAGCCGCGATGGCTTGGGTGGTGTGCTGCGCAAGGTCATGGCCCAGCGCCGCGACACCCCGGCCGGGTATGCCGAGAACCCCGTCCACACCGGCCTGGCCCACCCGGCCGTGCAGCACATGCTGCTGGTGGACGTACCCGCCCCCAGCCGTATGGAGCGCTGGCTGGACACCCACCCCACGCTCGACGACCGCGTGCAGCGCGTGTATGGCCGCCGCATGCAGCCCTTGCCCGCCGTGCCCGTGCCGGCAGGGCATGAATCGGCGCGGCGTGACGAGGGCGGGGCGGCCGGCACCGTGTCGATCGCCTCGCTGGTAGACCCTTTTGCGCGCTTCATGTAGCCCGCAGCGAAGACTGCAGTTTTTCAGAAGACCCATGTTCATGTCACGCGATGCGAGATTTGAGGAACAGGCCCAGGCACTGGGCTACCGCTTTGATGGCGAGATCAAGATTGGTGGCAACTACGTCCCGCTGGTGCGTGACGGCCACCACATCTACCTGAGCGGGCAGATCCCGCGCGTGGGCGACACGGTGGTCGTCACGGGCGCGGCGGGGGCCGATGCCTCGCTGGCCGATGCGCAAAACGCTGCCAAGGTCTGCGCGATGCGGGCGCTGGCGCTGCTGCAGCGCGCCTTGGGTTCGCTGGATGCCGTTCAGTCCATCCTGCGCATTACCGTGTATGTGCAGTCGGCGCCCACCTTCACGCAGCAAAGTGAGGTGGCCGATGGCTCGTCGGAGGTGCTGTTTGCCGTACTGGGAGATGCCGGCGCCCACACCCGCACGTCGGTCGGAGTGCTGCAGCTACCCAAGAACGCAACGGTGGAGGTGGACTTGATCGCCTCGGTGCGAACCTGACGACTCCCCCGCGTCTGGACAACATCCTATGACCGCCGCTGAACCATTCCCCACACCTGCTCAACAGCCAGAAGCCCATGGGTACCCGCGCTTCAATGTGTTCGGCCGCATCGTCGAAGTGCGCCGCGAAGGCGCGCTATGGCAGGCCTACCGCGTGGGCGCTGACGGCAAGCGCACGCCCTCGGGCTTTGTGATCCCCGACTTTGTCGAAGAGCATGAGCTCGTGCAGTTTCTGGAAGACCTGTTTCACGAGAGTGCATCGCCCCACAACGGCGACGTGCACCGCATCGATTGAGCCGCTACGAGGCCCGCAGACTGCCGCGTGCGGCGAGGGTGTTGCATCGACGTTGCCACGTCACACCGCTGTCAAACCCGGCCCAGACACTCGGTCCCTTGTTTCCAACAGGGACTGTTCATGTCTGAACGCATTCTGGGTTTTCTGATTTCTCCTTCGCAGGTTTCACGCCGTGTCGCCGCACTGGGTGTGGTAGCACTTGCTGCGTCGCTGGCCGCCTGTGGCGGCAGTAGCGACAACGCCAGCAGCAACGCGGGCGCCACAGCCACGCTGGCTGTGCTGGAGACCACCGACCTGCACTTCAATGTGCGCAGCTACGACTACTTCAAGCTGGCTGAAGACAAAAGCTACGGCTTTGAGCGCACCGCCACGCTGGTGCGCGCTGCCCGCAAGGAGTTTGCCAACACGCTGCTGGTGGACAACGGCGACACCATTCAGGGCACTGCGCTGGCCGACTACGAGGCCACCGTCAGCCCCATCCCTTGCACGCAGCAGCTGTCCATGTACAAGGCCATGGGCGCGCTGGGCTTTGATGCGGGCACGCTGGGCAACCACGAGTTCAACTACGGCTTGCCCTTCCTGAACCAGGTGCTGGGCGGTGGGCTGGATGTGGACGGCGTGGACGCCACCAAGAAATGCGCGGGCGCGGGCTACCCCGCCGTGCTGGCCAACGTGTACAGCAACAAGACCAAGAAGCCGCTGGTGCAGCCTTACACGTTGCTGGAACGCACGCTGGTGGCCAAGGGCACCGATGGCAAGGAAGTGAAGCTGCCGATCAAAATTGGTGTGATCGGCTTCACCACCCCTGGCATCATGAACTGGGACAAGCGCTACCTGGAAGGCAAGGTCTACACGGAAGGCGCCGTGGAATCCGCCAACAAGTACGTGCCCGAGCTGCGCGCCAAGGGCGCCGACATCGTGGTGGCGCTGTTGCACGGCGGGCTCGATAGTGCCGCCTACTCGGCCACCATGGAGAACCCGGGCTTGTACCTGTCCAAGGTGGCGGGCATTGATGCCATGGTGATGGGCCACCAGCACGGCGTGTTCCCCGACACCGCAGCCACCCCCAGCTTCAACCTGCCGGGCGTGGACCACAAGGCGGGCACGGTGAACGGTGTGCCCGCGGTCATGGCCAGCTCGTGGGGCAAGGCCCTGGGCGTGGTGCAGCTGGCGCTGCAGTGGGACGGCAGCAAGTGGATGGTCAACAAGTCCGCCAGCAAGAGCGAGCTGCGCAACATCCAGAGCAAGAATGCCGCTGGCGCCACGGTGACTGTGGATGCAGACCCCGCCATCGCCCCGCTGATAGAGACCCAGCACCAAGCTGCGATCCAGTATGTGAAGACACCGATCGGCCAGACTGACTTCCGCATGAGCACGCTGTTTGCTGATGTGGGTGACCCCGGCGCGATCCAGATCGTGAACCAGGCACAGCAGGCCTATGTGGCGGCTTACATCAAGGCCAGCCTGCCGCAGTACGCTGCGTTGCCCGTGCTGTCGGTGAGCGCACCGTTCAAGAGCGGCTTCCAGGGCGGGGCCGACTACACCGACGTGGCCGTGGGTCCGCTGGCCATCAACAACGCAGCCGACCTGTACCTCTACCCGAACACGGTGTACGCGGTGAAGGTGAACGGCGCGGACATCAAGAACTGGCTCGAAGCCGCTGCCAAGCGCTTCAACCAGATCGACCCGGCCAAGACGGGTGAGCAGCAGCTCATCAGCAGCTTTCCTGGGTACAACTTCGACATGTTCACCACGGCAGACATGCAGTACGAGATCGACGTGACCCAGCCCGTGGGCAGCCGCATCAAGAACCTGACGTATCTGGGCAAGCCCATCGATGTGGCGCAGGAGTTCGTGATAGCCACCAACAACTACCGCGCGACCAGCGGCAAGAGCTTCATCGACAAGCTCGACGGCTCAGGCACCATCTGGGCCTCGCCCGACGCCAACCGCGATGTGGTCATCGACTACATCCGCAAGAACCCGGCAGTGACCCGCGCGGCCAACGGCGCTGCCAAGAGCTGGCGCTTTGCCAAGGCCACGGTGGCGGGTCCGGTGGTGTTCAGCTCGGGCGCCAATGCCCTCAGCGTGGCGCAGGCGGCCGGGCTGGGCAATGTGTCGCTGCTGGCGGCCGATGACGGCTCGGGCAAGGGCACGTCAAAGTACGGCGTGGACCTGTCCAAGTAGTCGTCCCTCTCCTGTTACGGAGGCCGTGGCGGTGCATGCGTTCGCAGCACCGCTACGGAGCAGCCTGCTGTAGGGTGCTGAAATGCTCTACTTTCGATAGCTGCAAACGCATATGGATGTAGCGCTTGCAGCTATTTTTTCATGAATTTTTGCGTAGAACGGGTTGCAGCAGCACCACGAGCGCCCCTGCGCCCCCATCCATGGGCCGCGCCTGTACGAAGGCCAGCACCTCGTTCTTCTGCACCAGCCAGCGTTGCACGCGGCCTTTGAGCACGGGGCTTTTGCCGGGCGAGCCCAACCCCTTGCCATGCACCACGCGCACGCAGCGCAGGCCCGTCTTGTGGGCATGACGGATGAAGTCGCCCAGCGCTTCGCGCGCCTCGTCCACGCGCAGGCCATGCAGGTCCAGCTGGCGCTGGATGCTCCAGTGGCCAGAGCGCAGGCGGCGCGTCACTTCCACACCAATGCCTGGGCGGCGAAAGCTCAACTGGTCGTCGGTGTCGAGCAGGGTGCTCACATCGAAGTCGTCGCTGATGGATTCAAGCAGCACCCGTTCCTCGTCCAGCCAGTGCTGCACCGGCAGCGGCGGCGGCTGGTGGCGGCGCAGACGCGCCACATTCGGGTTGCGCAGTGGGGTGACGGGGCCCACGCTGCGGCTGAAGAGGTGGCGCTCGGCCTCGGCCCGGGCGGCGGCTTCGCGCCGGGCTTTGTCTTCGGCCTCGCGCCGCTCTTGGTCCTCGCGCAGGCGGCGGGCGACGGTGGCCAGGTCCTGCAGTTGGGTGATGCGTTCGCCCGCGCGGCGCGGGGCCGGGGGGGCGCGGCGGCGGGGTGGTGCGGGGTTGTCTGCGGCCGCGGGCGCGGCGGGGGCGTGGCGTAGCGGGCGCATGGCTGCCTTGGCCGCCGCTTTTTTGTCGGCCAGCCCTGCGCGCCGGGTGGACCGGGGCGCGGTGGGGGCCGGTGCGGGAGCGGTGGTTTCCATCGGCGCGGCTTTACCGGGAGCAGCGCACGCAGCACGTGTCAGCGCCGCTTGTAGGGCCGTGGGCGGCGGGGTTGGCGCGGGGGCTGGGGCGGTCACATCAGACCCTTTTCTGCCATCGATAGCGCCTGGCCCGGCGCCACGATCACATGGTCGAGCACGCGCACATCCACCAGGGCCAGCGTGGTCTTCAGGCTCTGGGTCAGCGCCTCGTCGGCGCGGCTGGGTTGTACGCTGCCGCTCGGGTGGTTGTGGGCCAGCACCACGGCGGCCGCCTGGTGGTGCAGGGCGCGCAGCACCACTTCGCGCGGGTACACGCTGGTCTGCGTGAGCGTGCCGCGAAACAGCTCCTCCAGCGCCAGCAGGCGGTTTTGCGCATCGAGGAACAGCACCGCAAACACCTCGTGCCCCTTGGCGGCCAGGTGCAGCTGCAGGTAGTGCTTGACGGTGTCGGGCGAGTCAAACACCTCGCGTTCGCGCAGTTGCTGGGCCAGGGCGCGGCGCGCCAGCTCCAGCACGGCCACCAGTTCGGCACGTTTGGCCGGGCCCAGGCCCTTGATGCGCTCCAGGTCGGCCGCGCTGGTGTGCAACAGCCCGGCAATGCCGCCAAAGCCGCCGGTGACGGCGCCCGTGTCCGGGTCAATGCCGGGCGGGTCCAGCAGCTCCTGCGCCATCTGCAGGACGCCCTTGCCCACGATGCCTGTGCGCAGCAGGATGGCCAGCAGCTCGGCATCGGCCAGGGCGGCGGGGCCGCGTGCCAGCAGTTTTTCGCGGGGCTGGGCGTCGGCGGGCAGGTCTTTGATGGCCATGGAAGAGGAGGTGGAACGCGCCAGCAGCGGTGGCTGCGGTAGGGGTTTGCCCGGTTTTCTACAATCGCGGCAGTTTATCGGGACTCTCATGACCTCTATTTCCACCTCCCTTCCCACTGTTCAGCCGGGCTCCTTCCTCACGCTGCACTACCGCCTGGCCGGCCCGGCGGGGGATGTGATCAACACTTTTACCGACAAACCCGCCACCCTGTCGCTGGGCACGGGCGAGCTGTCGCCCGCCATGGAGCAGCGCCTGCTGGGCCTGGCCGAGGGCACGCGCACCACCTTCGAGCTGCCCGCGGGCGAGGCCTTTGGCGAGCGCAACCCCGACATGCAGCAGTGGGTGGCGCGCAAGCTGATGAACGAGCTGGGTGACCCCGACGAAAAATACAACGTGGGCGACGTGGTGCAGTTCCCCACGCCCGACGGCCAGGGCAGCTACGCCGGGGCCGTAATGCAGGTGCGTGACGACGGCGCCGTGCTGTTCGACTTCAACCACCCGCTGGCGGGCCAGCCCGTGACTTTCGAAGTGCAGCTGATCGGGATCCTGTGATGCTGGCGCCGAAAGAAATCCTGCTGGCCGAGCCGCGTGGCTTTTGCGCCGGTGTGGACCGCGCCATCGAGATCGTGGAGCGCGCCATCCAGAAGTTTGGCGCCCCCATCTATGTGCGCCACGAAATCGTGCACAACACCTACGTGGTGAACGACCTCAAGGCCAAGGGCGCGATCTTCATCGAAGAGCTGTCGGACGTGCCACCCGGCGCCACGCTGGTCTTCAGCGCCCACGGCGTGAGCAAGGCCGTGCAGCAAGAGGCCGAGGCGCGTGGCTTCAGCATTTTTGACGCCACCTGCCCGCTGGTGACCAAGGTGCACGTTGAAGTGGCCAAGCTCGCCAAAGAGGGCTACGAGTTCATCATGATCGGCCACAAGGGCCACCCCGAGGTGGAGGGCACCATGGGCCAGCTGGACCACGGCATCCACCTGGTGGAAGATGTGGAAGACGTGGCGCGCGTGCAGCCTGCGCAGACCGAAAAGCTGGCCGTGGTCACACAGACCACGCTCTCGGTGGACGATGCGGCCGAAATCTCTGCCGCCGTGCGTGCGCGCTTCCCCAGTGTGCGCGAGCCCAAGCAGCAGGACATCTGCTACGCCACGCAAAACCGGCAGGACGCCGTCAAGGTGCTGAGCCCTCAGGTGGATGTGGTGATCGTGGTGGGCAGCCCCACCAGCTCCAACAGCAACCGCCTGCGCGAGTTGGCGGCCAAGCTGGGCACCACCGCCTACATGGTGGACAGTGCTGACGAGCTGCAGGGCGAGTGGTTCAAGGGCCGTTCGCGCGTGGGGCTCACGGCGGGCGCATCGGCGCCTGAAATTCTGGTGCAGCAGGTCATCGACCGCATCAAGGCGCTGGGCGCTGTGTCGGTCCGCAACATGGCGGGCATCGAGGAAACCATCAAGTTCCCGCTGCCCAAGGGGCTCAAGATCGACGCGGCCACGGGGCTGGAGATTCGTGAGCGCACGCCAGAGACAGGTCCATCGGCCCACTGACGGCGGCGTGAAGGGCCGCCGGTGATCGTGCAAGGGCGCCAACAGGCGCCCTTTTTTACTCCTGAATTGATAGCGGCAGGCGCATATTTTTCTGGCGCCAGCGGCCATTTTTATCCAAATATCCCCTTACAAGGGCACGGCGGGCCCGCTCCACAGGTCCAGTGGCGGGTCGGCTGCCACGGCGCGCAGGATGTCGGTGCGCGAGATAAAGCCCGACAGCACGCCCGCCTCGTCCGTCACCGGCAGCCCGGGCAGGCCAGTGTCCAGCAGCACGGCAGCCACGCGGCGCAGCTCGGTGTCGGGGGACACCGTGGGCACCGGGCTCACCATCACCTCGGCCACCGGGCGGCGGGCCAGGTCAATGGCCTGTTTGACGGCGCCGGGCTCGGGCAGCAGGTCCAGTGGCGCCATGTCGGCCCTCAGCAGCAGTCCGATCACACGGCCCAGCACATCGACGACGGGCGCCTGTGCCACTTTGTGCTCGGCCAGGGTCTGCCAGGCATCGTTCACACGCACGTCGGGCGCCACGCTCACGCCGCCGGTGGTCATCACATCGCTCACCTTGGTCAACGGCTGGCGGGTGCTGGCCTGGGGGCCTTGCTCTGTCTGTGCGTAGGCGCTCACGGCGTCGTGCATGCGCAGGTTGACGATGGCTGGAGGTGCAGCAGCGTTGGTGTCGGCCGCAGTGGGGCGGGGCGGGGCCGCGAAGACAGGCCCTGGCTGGCCATCTTGCGCGTCCATGGCCCGCGTGCGCAGGGCCTGCGGGCGCTGCACGCTGCGCACCGCAGAGATACGTGCCAGGTTTTCGGGGCCGCCCCGGTACATCTGGCCTGACGGGCCGAACACAAAGAACATGGTTTTTCTCCTGCGCGCAGGCCGGCCGGCGCGGTGGGGTGGGGACTGCTCTGCCCATGTTATCGGCAGTTGTGCGGCGCGCGTGCAGTCAGCGTTGTGTCTGCATGTTGCGGGCAGCCCCTACACTGCCCCCTTCTTTTGACATCACCTGCCATTCGGAGTCCCTGCATGATCGACCGCGCCGCCATTGCCGCTGCCCGCCGCCAACTGGCCACCCAGCCCGACTTTCTGCGCACCACGCCGCTGATGCGCCTGTCCGGCAAGTCCTTGGGCGTGGACTGTGCCGAGGTCTGGCTCAAGCTGGAGCATTTGCAGGTGGGCGGCAGCTTCAAGGCGCGGGGCATGTTGTACCGCCTGCTGGCCAACCCGGTGCCCGAGAGCGGCGTGATCATTGCCTCCGGCGGCAACGCCGGCATTGCCGTGGCGGCGGCCGCCCAGGCCCTGGGGGTGCGCTGCGAGGTCTTTGTGCCCGAGGTCTCGCCCGAGGCCAAACGTGCCCGCCTGCGCGCGCTGGGGGCCGAGGTGGTTGTCACTGGCGCCGCATATTCCGAAGCGTTTGAAGCCTGCGTGGCCCGCCAGAAGGCCACGGGTGCGCTGCAGGCCCATGCCTACGACCAGCCCGAAGTGGTATCGGGTGCGGGCACGCTGGCGCTGGAGATGGAAGAGCAGGGTGGCCGCCTGCCCGACTCGGTGCTGGTCAGCGTGGGTGGTGGCGGCCTCATTGGCGGTGTGGCCGCGTGGGTGGAGAGTCGCGCCCATGTGGTGGCACTGGAGCCCGAACGCGCGCCCACGCTGTACGCCGCGCGGGCTGCTGGCCAGCCGGTGGATGTGGAGGTGGGCGGCGTGGCTGCCGACTCGTTGGGCGCGAAGCGCATCGGCGCCATTGGCTGGGAGGTGAGCCAGCGCCATGTGCACGATGCACTGCTGCTGCCCGACGATGCCATCCGCGCTGCCCAGTTGTGGCTGTGGAAGGAGTTGAAACTGGCTGTGGAACCCGCCGCCGCGTTGGGCCTGGCCGCACTGCAAACCGGCGCCTACAAGCCCCAGCCACAAGAAGCGGTGGCCCTGATTCTCTGCGGCGCCAACTTTGATCCGGCAAATCTATAGCCCCCTGAGCCGCTGCGCGTCTTCCCCCTCAAGGGGGACGCCCTCTGCGCGGTGGGGCGGCCCTTGCGCGGGGGCCCTGCTCTGGTGCGTGCCAGTTGCCAGGGCTCTGCACGACAGCTGTGCCGTTGCTCTGAACTTGGCTTTTCTGCCAGCCCTCTAAAATCGACCCCATGCTTGACATTCTTCTCCTCCGCAAAGACCTCGACACCGCCATCGCGCGGCTGGAAACCCGCAAAAAGCCCCAGGCCTTCCTGGACGTCTCCGCTTTCCAGGCCCTGGAGTCCGAGCGCAAGACGCTGCAGACCCGCACCGAAGAGCTGCAGGCCCAGCGCAACCAGCTGTCCAAGCAGGTCGGCATGCTGATGAGCCGGGGTGACAAGGACGGCGCCGAAGCCGTCAAGGCCCAGGTGGCCGCAGGCAAGGTGGAGCTGGAGCAATCCGCCGCGCGCCTGGAGCAGATCCAATCCGAACTGTTGGCCATGCTGGTGGCCGTGCCCAACTTGCCGCACGAGTCCGTGCCGGTGGGCAGCGACGAAGCTGGCAACGTGGAAGTGCGCCGCTGGGGCGCGCCTGCCAAATTTGATTTCGAGGTGAAAGACCATGTCGATGTCGGCACGCCCCTGGGCCTCGATTTCGACATGGGCGTCAAGCTCTCAGGTTCGCGCTTCACCGTGATGAAGGGCCCCATCGCCCGCCTGCACCGCGCATTGAGCCAGTTCATGCTGGATGTGCAGACGCAAGAGCACGGCTACACCGAGTGCTACGTGCCCTATGCCGTGAACGCCGACTCGCTCAAGGGCACAGGCCAGTTGCCCAAGTTCGAAGGCGACCTGTTCGCTGCCAAGAAGGGCGGCCAAGATGGCGAGCCCGTGCCCGACAACGCGGCCCTCTACCTCATCCCCACCAGCGAAGTGCCGCTGACCAACTTTGTGCGCGACGTGGTGGTGGCCGAGTCCGATCTGCCCATCAAGCTCACGGCCCACACGCCATGCTTCCGCTCCGAAGCCGGCAGCTACGGCCGTGACACGCGCGGCATGATCCGCCAGCACCAGTTCGACAAGGTCGAGATGGTGCAGATCGTGCACCCCGACAAGAGCTACGAAGCGCTGGAGGAAATGACCCGCCACGCAGAAGCCGTGCTGCAAAAGCTGGGCCTGCCCTACCGCGTGATGAGCCTGTGCACCGGCGACATGGGCTTTGGCGCCGCCAAGACCTACGACCTGGAAGTGTGGCTGCCCGCGCAGAACACCTACCGCGAGATCAGCTCGGTGAGCAACTGCGAAGCCTTCCAGGCCCGCCGCCTGCAAGCCCGCTTCAAGAATGCCCAAGGCAAGAACGAGCTGCTGCACACCCTGAACGGCTCGGGCCTGGCCGTGGGCCGCACGCTGGTGGCAGTGCTCGAAAACTACCAGCAAGCCGACGGCAGCGTGACGGTGCCCGAGGTGCTGCGCCCCTACCTTGGCGGCACCGCTGTGCTCAAGCCCTGAAAATCTGGCTATAATCGAAGGCTTCGACACACAGGAGAGGTGGCAGAGTGGTCGAATGTACCTGACTCGAAATCAGGCGTAGTGGCAACACTACCGTGGGTTCGAATCCCACCCTCTCCGCCAGCATCAAGGCCCTGTAGCTATCTAATCAATAGCACGGGGCCTTTTTCTTTGGGTCCGTTAGAACAATTCAGGCAGCTCGCTGGCCCGCTTCGCATGCTTCAGGTGAAGCGGCTCGCAGATTCGCCATGGTGTTCGTATCGCTGTGCGGGCGTAGGAGGGGTAAGGTATTCGTTGCAATGCATGGCCGCGTTCCGCGCAGCGCCAGAATACGGGTAGCGCGCCCCGCGCCTGATGCCACGAAAGAACCTCGCATGCTTCCTGAGACCCTGACGACATCCCCCATCCGCCTGACCCAGTACAGCCACGGCGCAGGCTGTGGCTGCAAGATCAGCCCCAAGGTGCTGGACGTGATCCTGGCGGGCAGTGGGGCGCAGCACCTGGACCCCCGGCTCTGGGTGGGCAACACCTCGCGGGACGATGCGGCGGTGTATGCCCTGGATGCCGAGCGCGGCGTGGTATCCACCACCGATTTCTTCATGCCCATCGTGGATGACCCGTACGACTTCGGGCGCATTGCTGCCACCAATGCGATCAGCGACATCTACGCAATGGGTGCCGATCCGCTGATGGCCATCGCCATCCTGGGGTGGCCGGTGAATGTGCTGTCGCCCGAGGTGGCGCGTGAGGTGGTGCGCGGGGGGCGTGCAGTGTGCGACGCAGCAGGCATTCCCCTGGCAGGCGGTCACTCCATCGATGCGCCGGAGCCCATTTTCGGTCTGGCGGTGACGGGCATCGTCGAAAAGCGCCATCTCAAACGCAACGACACGGCCACGGCGGGTTGCCGCCTGTATCTGACCAAGCCCCTTGGGATCGGCATTCTGACCACCGCAGAGAAAAAGGCCAAGTTGCGCGCCCAGGATGTGGGGGTGGCGCGCGACCTGATGTGCACGCTCAACCGGCCAGGGAGCCGATTCGGCCGGCTGGCAGGCGTGGCAGCCATGACGGATGTGACCGGCTTCGGCCTGTTGGGGCATCTGGTCGAAATGGCGGAGGGCAGTGGCTTGAGCGCTGTGATTGACTACGCGGCAGTGCCCCGCCTGGAGGGAGTGGACTACTACATGGACCAGGGCTGTGTGCCAGGAGGCACGCTGCGCAACTTTGACAGCTACGGCGCGAAGATTGCGCCCCTGACCGAGGTGCAAAAGCACCTGCTGTGCGACCCTCAGACCAGCGGGGGGCTGCTGGTGGCCGTGAGTCCGGAGGGCGAGGCCGAGTTCCTGCAGGCGGCTGCGGAACTGGGCCTGGCGCTGCAGCCCATCGGCCAGCTCACCCCGCGACAGGCCTTTGCCGTCGAGTTGCGCTGATGCCCGACAACCTGACGGACTACCGGCACATCTTCCTGAACGATGTGCCCATGATGGATGTGCGCGCGCCGGTGGAGTTTGGGCAGGGCGCGTTTCCTGGGGTTGCCAACCTTCCCCTGATGGACGATGGCGAGCGCCAGCAGGTGGGCACCTGCTACAAGCACAAGGGCCAGGAGGCCGCGATTGCGCTGGGGCACCAGCTGGTGTCTGGCAGCATCAAGCGCCAGCGCGTTAAGGCGTGGGCGCAGTTTGCGCAGGCGCACCCACAGGGCGTGCTGTATTGCTTTCGTGGCGGGCTGCGCTCGCAGATCGTGCAGCAATGGTTGCTGAACGAAGCGGGCATGGACTACCCCCGGGTGGTGGGGGGCTACAAGGCCATGCGGGGTTTCCTCATCGGCACCACGCAGGCTGCGGCGGCGGAGTGTGGGTTTGTGGTGCTCAGTGGCCTGACCGGCACCGGCAAGACCGAGGTGATTGCGCAACTGGCCAACGGCTTGGACCTGGAAGGCCATGCCAACCACCGTGGCTCCAGTTTTGGCCAGCGCGTGAGCGGCCAGCCGACGCAGATCGATTTTGAGAACCGGCTGGCCATCGACGTGCTGAAGAAGCGAGCACGGGGCCATGCGACTTTTGTGCTGGAGGACGAGGGTCGCCATGTGGGCAGCTGCTCAGTGCCCCTGGAGCTGCGGCAGCGGCTGGAGCAGGTGCCCGTCGTCTGCCTGGAGGACGCTTTCGATGCCCGTGTAGAGCGCATCTTGGGCGACTACGTGTGGCAGCAGTGCGCAGATTTTGTGGCCGTCCATGGCGAGGTGGCGGGTACCGACCTGTTTGCAGCGCGGTTGCTCGATAGCTTGGGCAAACTCGCCAAGCGCCTTGGGGGCGACCGCTACCAGGCGCTTCGTGGGTCGATGCAGGCAGCGCTGGTACAGCAACGCAATCAGGGTGACCTGTCTCTGCACCGCGGCTGGATTGCTGCACTCATGCGCGACTATTACGACCCGATGTATGCCTACCAGCGGCAAAGCCGGGCTGATCGCATCGTTTTCCAGGGCGACCACCGGGCGGTGCTCGATTTTCTGCAGTCGCAGTCAGCCCCTCGCCGCTAGCTATTGCTCGTCGTCGTCCGGCGGCGCATCCAACCGCTGCGGCAGCACCAGCCGGAACTCGGCCCCCCGCCCTACGTCGCTGTCCACCTCCAGCGCCCCGCCGTGGCGCAGCACGACGGTCTGCACCAGTGCCAGGCCCAGGCCGACCCCTGCTATGGCCGGGTGGCTGTGGTCGTGCAACCGCTGGTAGGGCGTGAACAGACGGCCTTGCTGCTCGGGGGCAATGCCCGGGCCCTGGTCCCGTACCGACACCACCCAGTGCGTACCTCGCGCCACGATGGCGCATTGCACCGTGCCGCCATCGGGGCTGAACTTGATGGCGTTGTGGATCACGTTGGTCAGCGCGCGGGACAGCAGGGCGCGGTCGCCCAGGCAGGGCGCAGTGTCTGGGGTGGACACCGTGCGCACGTCCACGTTGCGGTCACGGGCCAGGGTCCAGAGGTCGTCGGTGGTTTCGGATAGCAGGGCGGCCAGGTCCAGCGGCGCCATGCGGTATTCCTGCGTCTGCGCGCTGGCCAGTTGCACAAAACTTTCGGCCATGCCCAGCGAAGCCTGTGCATAACGTTCGATGCGCTCCAGCAACTCGTGGTCCGACAGGCGGCCGGGGTAGGCACGCTGCATCTCCAGCAGCGTCAGGATGGACGCGTTGGGCGCGCGGATGTCGTGCGAGATGAAGTGCATCGCCTGGTCGCGTTGCTGCAGCGCACGGCGCATCTCGGTCAGGTCCACCAGGGTCAGCAGCCAGCCTGCATTGGCCAAGTTGGTGAAAGGCTTGCACTGCACCAGTAGGCTGCGGCCCCGGGCGTCGGTGCCCTCGGTCTGTTCTGGCAAGGCAGCATGTTGCAAGGCTGCCTGGGTAACGATCGGCTCTCGAGTCCCTGTCTGCACCAGATCGGCCAGCAGGTCCACCACGGACAGGCCCTGCAAGGAGGGCTGGGCGGGCCCCCCCAGGTGTTGGCGGGCCGCCTGGTTGGCCAGCAGGATTTCACCGTCGGGGGCGCAGACGATGGTGGGTGAGGGCAACTGCTGCAGGCTCTCGCTCACGAACTGGTGCAGGTCACGCAGCTGGCGGGATGCGCGCTCCACGGCGTTGATGCGGCGCTCCAGAAAGTCGGCGGAGTCTCCGGGCCGTCTGCGCAACCGCATGGCCAGGCCTTGGCGCTGCAGGTTCTCCATCTCCAGCCGCAGAAAGTGCGCAGCCGCGCTCAGGCGCCGCCAGCTCCAGAGCGGGTAGGCCAGCGCCAGGCCCAGCAAGGCGGCGGCCGGAGCGAACTGCAGACCTGCCCACCAGGGCAGGGCCATGCTCAGCAGCAAGGTGGCCAGGGCCAGCCCGGCGCTGGTCAGCAAGGCGGCCAGGGGGCCGATGAGCAGCAAGGCCACCAGCGCACAGGCCACAGGCACCAGGTTGAAGGCGATGTTCAAGGCCTGCGGTGCGCGCACGATGTGTTCGCCGGCCAGGCGGGCATCCAGCACATGGGCAACCACCTCCACGCCCGGCATCAGGCGCGACTGCTGGCTGACGGGCGTAGCAAACATGTCGCCCAGCCCCGAGGCTGCAGCGCCGACCAGCACGTACTTGCCCTCCAGTGCTCCGGCTGGCACCTGGCCACGCAGCACATCAATGTAGGAGTAGGTGGTGAAGGGCGATGGCCCCGCGGCGTAGGCGATGAGCGTGGGGTCATTGCGTTGCCAGGGGCTGGTGTCCGATGCGCTGGCAGGCGAGGGCGCGCAGGCGGCCACAGATTGACGGTCTGCCACGCACTGCAGCGCCATGCTGAAGTGGTGCCAGGGGGCGGCTGCCGGACCTTCCTGCAGGTACAGGCTGCGCACCACGCCATCGCTGTCGGGCGCCACATGCACATGGCCCAGGCCTGCGGCAGCCTCGGCAAAGGCGGGCCAGGGCAGGTCGGTCTGGTTGCTGACCGGGCCATAGCCGCGTCGCAGCACGGGCAGCACCACACGGGCGCTGCGCCGGATGGCGTCGGTGAGCAGCACGTCGTCCTCGGGATAGTCCAGGTCGGCTTCGTTGAATAGCACGTCCATGCCGATGGCACGGGGGTTCTGGGCGGTCAAGCGCGAGATCAGCTCGGCATGCAGCGCCCGGCGCCAGGGCCAGCGGCCGATGGCGGCAATGCTGGCGTCGTCGATGGCCACGATCACAACGTCGGGGTGTGCGGGCCGCGAGACCAGTCGCATGCCTGCATCCTGCACCAGGTGGTTGACGCGGCTCAGGCTATCCGCGGTGCTGAGCCAGGCCACCAGCGCCATCAGCGCGCAGGCCAGCAGCGCCCATTCCAGACGGCGTCGGCGGCGGCGCAGGTGGGCGATGGTCAGCATGAAAGGGGTGGTGGGATGCGGGGCGTCTGCTCAGCGCATGCCAGGGACGCTGCGCGCGCTGGTGCGACCCGCAGGGCTGGGCTGGACGGGCTCCATGCCCCGCTCAAGGGCGCCCCACGGGCGTGCCGCTGCTGGTGGACACCGGCAAACCCGCACCGGTGCGGATGCCAGTGCCCACGCGGATCTTGCGCGGGGGGGAGAAATCGCTCTCCAGCCCGCTGGCATCCAGCACCTGGATGCGCACCAGGTACTCGCCGGCAGCGAGGTTGCTGGCCGTCCAGGTTGGGGCGTCGAGCACGGTGTCCTCTGCGACCTTGGCAAAGTCCAGATCGGTAGCCACAGTGCGCTGCAGCCGGAAGCGCTGGCCCGCCTGGGCAGGCCAGTGCAGGCGCACGGTCGGGTCTCCGTCCTCCGCCTGCAGAGCTTGCAGGGACAAGGCGGTCGGCCGGTCGGCCACTGTGAAAGGCTGTGGCGGTGCAAACGGCCCCTGGTCTGCTTGCCCGTCGGGCAGCGCCAGCAGGCTGGCGATGCGCCAGAAGTAGCTGCCTGCGGGCAGCGCCCCCATGGGCAGGCGGCATTCGGTCAGGCGCTGCTCGTCGCGCAGGGGCTGGGTGAACTGGGCGTCGGCGGCCACCTGCACGCGGTACCAGCGCACGCCGGGGACTTCCGTGCAGCGCAGCTCGGCCGCGCCACTGGGTACGACGGCGCCGGGCGCAGGGTGCTGGTACAGCGGTGCGACCGGGCGTGTTTTGACGGTGAACGGCTGCACGGCGGGCAGGCCCGCGATGCCTGCATCGTCCAGCGCCCGAACGGCCAGGTAGTAGCGCCCATCGTCCAGCGCCTTCCAGCGCAGGCGGCCGTCGGGGAAGCTGCCATGGCGCAGCACCTGGGTGAACGCCGGGTCCTGCGCCACCTGCGCCACATACCGGGTGGCCCCGGAGGCCATGGGCAGGTCGAAGGCCAGCAGTCCCGCATCGCCCAGTGTGGTGGGCATGCCGGAGGTATCGGGGGCGGGCAGCAAAGGGCGGGGGGCGCCCACCGTGCCATCCGTGGCCACTGCCAGACCCTGGCCCGGAGCCAGCAGCGCGGTCGGCGCCTTGAGTGCAGCGCCGGGCTCGCTGTCAGTGTCACGCCGCGATTGCACCGCGACCGAGCCATGCTCTACCGACGCCGTGGTCTGGCCCGAATCGGCCAGTGCCACGCTGAACTGCGTGCCCCGCACGCTGGTCACCGCCAGCGGTGTGCGGATCTCCATGCGGCGCAGGGGCTCGGCGCTGGGGGGCACGGTCGATTCCACGCCGCCCTTGTGCATCTCCAGCACTGACTGCACGCTGCCTGCGCGCCCCCGCCGACGCAGCTGGCGCAGCTGTAGCTCGGACTGCGCCTGTACCCGCACCACGGTGCCATCGGCCAGCTGCACTGCCACGAACGACTCGGGGCCGACCTTCAGCTCGGTGCCCTCTTCCAGCTTGCTGCCGGTCGCAATGGGGGCGGGCGTGCCGCTGCCCCGCGTCTGCGCCGTGACCTCGCCCTGCACAAACTGTACGGTGGCCGATTCGCTGGGCTGCAGCTGCACGGGGATGAAGATCAACGAGCCTGGCTGCAGACGCTTGGGGTCGACCACCTTGTTGCGTGCTTGCAGCAACGGCCACTGGCGCGGGTTGGCGAGGTAGCTGCGGGCCAGTCCTTCCAGGGTGTCGCCCTCTTTCACGGCGTGGGCAATTTCATCGCCTTGTTGGGGGGCTGCCGGGGCAGCGACCGGCTGGGCCGAGAAGGCGGTGGTTGCTGCCACGCACAACAGGGCTGCAGCACTTGAGTGCATGCGAAATGGCAGAGGGGTGATCAAGTCATGTCTCCTTCATGGGGCACGGAACGGGCAGGCTTGCTGGTGGCAGAGCCCGCCGGACTCTGTCGCGGCCTTCAGCCTTTGTGCTGGGCTTCGACGGCTTCAAAACGGTAGCCCACGCCATACACCGCTGTCACGATGAAACCGTTGGCGGGGCGCAGGTCGAGCAGGGTGCGCAGGCGCGAGATGTGGGTGTCCAGCGAGCGCGACATCACATCGGCCACCTGGCCCCAGACGACTTCCTTGAGGTGGTCGCGCGACAGCAGCCGCCCCATGTTCTGGAAGAGGAACAGGGCGAGGTCGTATTCGCGGTTCTTCAGCTCCACCGCCACTCCGTCCATTTCGATGGACCGGGTTTCGGGCAGGAAGCGGTAGCGGCCAAACTCCATCACGCCGCCGGTGTTGTCGGGGTAGGCGCGGCGCAGCAGGGCGGCCACGCGGGCATTGAGTTCGCCGATGCGCACGGGCTTGACCATGAAGTCATCCGCCCCACTGCCCAGGCCTTCCACAATATCGCGCTCCTCCTGGCGGTGCGTGACGAACAGGATGGGCACGCGGGCCGCAACGTTCTGGCGCACCCAGCGCACCACCTCGGGCCCGGTGGTGTCGGGCAGGTGCCAGTCCACGATCAGCAGATCAAAGGTTTCGCGGCGCAGCGTACGCATCAGCTCCGCACCGGTCAGGTGGGTATGGCACACATGGCCCATCGCCTCCGTGGCCTGCTTGATCAGATCCAGCTGAAGCGCATCGTCGTCCAAAGCGGCTATGCGCATGGTTCTCCCCATCCAAAATCGAACTGCGGATTATTGGCCATAACTACCACGGCGCGGGCTCGCGCCGAGCGGAGCGAGAGGGGATTTGACATTTGTTAACCCTCCCGGCCCGTGGTGGTCACCGCGCGGGTGGCTCTGCCGCTATCTCGCGCACCAGCCGCATGCCGACCAGCGTGTAGCGGGTCTCAGGGCTGTTCCAGTTGCGGTAGCCGCAGCGCGCATAGAGCGCCCAGGTGTGCCACGAGCCACCCCGGCGCACACGCACACTGCCCGTGGCCGGACCGGTGGGGTCGTTGCGTGGAGACTCGGCGTAGTAGGTGTCGCCATGCCAGTCGCCCGTCCACTCCCAGGCGTTGCCCAGCATGTCGTACAGCCCGAAGGCATTGGGGGCAAAGCGGCCTACTGGCGCGGTAAACGCGTATCCGTCGTTGCCCGCCAGCGCATGCTGGCGCCAGCGTGACCACTGAGGGGCTGCGGCCTGGTCGAAGGTATTGCCCGCTGAGACCAGCTCTTGCGGGTTGTCGCCATGCGGGTACAGGCTGCGGCTGCCCGCGCGGCAGGCGTATTCCCACTCCGCCTCGGTGGGCAGTCGGTAGCGGTGGCCCTCGGTGCGGCTGAGCCACTGGGCCATGGCCTGCGCGTCGTTCCAGGTCACGTTCACCACGGGGTGGTCCGGGCCCTGCGCAAAGCCGGGGTTGCGCCATGAGTAGCGCGGGTCGCGCCCCTCGAACGCATCGCCGCGCCGCGTGGTGGCCGGGTCGTAGGCGGGGTTGTAGCCATAACCCCCGGTGCCGTCGGCCTCAGACTCTGGCCGGTAGCCGGACGCCTCCAGGAAGCGCTGGAACTGCCCCACCGTGACCTCGTGCTGGCCGAGGTAGAAATCACGGGTGATCAGCACCTCGTGCGCTGGCGATTCATCTGCCAGGTCGGTCAGGCGCTTGCGCTCCAGCAGCGGGAAGTTCTTTTCCAGCGTTTCGACGGGGGGCACGCCCCCCATCCAGAAGGTGCCCGCAGGCACACGGACAAAGGCCATGCCCAGGCTGTTGACCCAGGGCGATGTGACGGTGCCTGCCTGGGTGGACGGTGTGTGCTGGCAGCCCGCCAGCAGTGCGGACAGAGCCAGCAAGGCCGCACCGCTCGCCCAGCGGCGGCACGCTGGTGGGGCGGCTGGCCTCAAGGCTTGTCCTGCAACTCGCTCACGCATTCAAACACCAGACGCGAGCCATCGTTGCGCAACAGTTTGGCGTGCAAGGCCATGCGCTGGCATTCGCGGCTGGCCGCCGCATACGCCTGGGAAGTGTCGGGCCCGTAGACCGGCACGCTGAAGGTGCGGTCGCGGCCCGAGGCCATGGGGCCCGATGGGCCGTAGGGGTTGGTGGCATTGCAGCCCGCCAGCAGGGCCAGCACGGACACGGAGGCACACAGCAGTTTCATGGAAGTCTCCCAAACCGATCAAAAGACCAGTTTACGCACATGCCCGGTGGCTGCCCATAGGTGTTGTGCGGGGCGGCCATGGCGCGAGTCATGCGTGTAAGCCCCCACTGTGCACGCGCAGGCACAGCCACTACAGTGGGTGCTGCGTGCACGGCCGCATGCAGCGGTGGAGGGGCGGAATGGCAAGTGCAAGTACGCGAGCACCGGTTACACAAGACGCCTGGCGGGCCTGGGCGTTGCGGGTACTGCTCGCGCTGGGCTTGCTGGCGCTGCTGCCCGCCTTGCCGGTGTGGACGCCGCTACAGCGGCTGGAGCATGACCTGCTGGCCAGCTGGACCGCTGCGCCGCCGCCCGACGTAGGCGTGCTGGTGGTCGGACTGGACGAACCCAGTCTGGCGGCGCTGAACCTGACCCCACCCCTGCCGCGCCGCCTGCACGCACAACTGGTGGAGGCCTTGTCTGCGGCGGGCGCCTTGGCGCTGGGCATCGACATGCTGTTTGCCGCACCCCAGTCCCCTGCGGACGATGCGGCGCTTGCGGCAGCCCTGCAAGGGCGCATGCCGGTGGTGCTGGCTGCGGCCGATGTAGCGGTGAACACCTCGCAGGTGGCGCAATACCGGCAGACCGTGCCCTCGGTGTTTCCCATGGCCCGCCAGGGCAGTGTGGCGGTGCAGCCGGACGACGATGGCGTGCTGCGCCTGGCACCCGCTCGGAGTGATGCCCTGTGGCAGGAGTTGGCGCGCAGCGGCGGGCGCAGTGTGCAGCCCCCACCACCGGGCGCGTTGCTGCGCTACTACGCCCCCGAGGTCCCGCTGCCCTACGCCCACTACACCCAGGCGCTGGAGGCCAGCCAGGCGCTGCCGGCTGCGGCCGTGCAGGGGCGCCTGGTGTTGCTGGGTCAGAACACGCCGGTGGACGGGGTTGATCAGTTCGCCACGCCCCTGCGTGCGCTGGGCGCGGGCACGCAGACCGGCGTGCTGGTGCACGCCACGGCTCTGGTGAATGGCTTGGCGGGGGACTGGGTGGTGCCCGCCCACCCGGCAGGCCCTTGGCTGCAGGCCGCGCTGGCCGTGGGCTGCGTGGCCGCCTGGACCCGGCGCTGGCGCGGTGGGCGGGCGGTGCTGTTTAGCGCAGCATTGGCAGTGCTGGCCCTGCTGGGTGGGCTGTGGGCCTACCTGGCAGGGGTGTGGTGGACGGCACTGCCCACCCTGGCGGGCCTCGCCCTGCACCTGAACGTGGGCGCGGCCGACAGCTACTGGCGCGAACACCGCCGCCGCGAACAGCTGCGCGCGGACTTTGCCCGCTACGTGCCCGCCGCCGTGGTCGATGCCCTGGTGGCCGACGGTGCCCAGCCGCAACTGCATGGCGAGCGCCGTGTGCTGACGCTGCTGTTCTCTGACCTGGCAGGCTTCACCGCCGCCAGCGAGCACCTTCCGCCCGAGGCCGTGGCCCGGGCGCTGAATGCCTACTTCTCCCGCATGACCCACACGGTGCACCAGCACGGCGGCACGCTGGACAAGTTCATCGGCGACGCTGTCATGGCCTTCTGGAACGCGCCTTTGCCGGACGCCCGGCACGCAGACCGTGCCCTGGCCTGCGCGCTGGCCATGCAGGCCGACATGGTGGACCTGCGGGCCCAATGGCAGGGCACACCGTTTGCCCAGGTGCAACTGCGCATTGGCTTGCACACGGGTGAGGCGGCGGTAGGGCACCTCGGGTCGCATGAGCGCTTTACCTACACCGCCGTGGGCGACGCCGTGAACACAGCCGCGCGGCTGGAGGGCGCCAACAAGGCCTTCGGCACAGGCATCCTCCTGTCGGGCGCCACACACGATGCGCTGCACGCAGTGCCAGCGGGTGATGCCCCAGAGGTCCCGCTGATGTGGCTGGACACCGTGGTGCTGGCTGGGCGCAGTACTGGGGTGGACGTGTACACGCCGTGTGACGACCCCGCGCTGGCCTCCATCAGCCACGCGCTGCGGGACCACCTGCAGGCTGCGCGTTGGGCGCAGGCTCTGCAGTGCTGTGCCGATGCATGCGCGCACGCCGCCGCACATGCCCCGCAGTGGCACGGGCAGGCGCTGCGCTGGCAGGCCCGGGTGCAGGCCCAGGCAGACACCGCGCTGGCGGACGGCCCTGTAGCGGGCGCTACTGCCGTATTCACCGCGCAGGCGCTGGACAAGACCTGAGTCCCCGGCGCAATACTCCCCCAGAGAGGCCCACCATGCCCATCCCCCTTGTGTCCTCCCCGTCACGCCTGGTGTGGCTCACGCCGGTGGGTGTTGCCCTGTCGGCCTGGAGTGCTGCCAGTGCCAGCGCGCAATGTGCCGGTGTACCTCTGGCGCCTGACGCAGTGGCTGCGCAAATTGTGGCGCTCAGCGGCCAAGGCGAAACGCGCCCCCTCGGCACCGAGCCCTGGCTGCCTGCCACGCTCGCCCAGCCGTTGGGCCCGGGGGCAGACATGCGCACACTGGCGTTGTCATCCGCCGCATTGCTGCTGGCGGACCGCACGCAGATCCGCATGTCGGCCAACGCGCAATTGAGGCTGTGCGAGGCCCAGCCAGCGCGCACCCTGCTGGAACTGGCTGCGGGCCGGCTGTGGGCGCGCACCAAGAAGGTCCCGGCCAACCTGCAACTGCAAACGCCTGCAGCGCTGGCCGTGGTGCGGGGTACCGACTGGGACGTGGAGGTGGACGGAGCGGGGCGGACCACGCTCACCGTGCTGTCCGGCGCTGTGGAGTTGCGCAACGATGTGGGCAGCGTGCAACTGGGGCCCGCCGAGCAGGGCGTGGCCGAGCCCGGCCAGGCGCCTATCAAGCGCCTGCTGGTCAACCCCCGCGAGCGGGTGCAGTGGGTGGCCGCCTACCCGGGCGACCTGACGCGTTGGACCGAGTTCCAGCCCGTTCAGACGGCACCACCCGCTCTGGCAGAGGTTCGCGCCGCATTACAGGCGGGGCAATGGGCCCAGGCGCGTGCCCTGTTGCGGGCCCTGTCGGCGCAGGGCGATGGTGGGGCGGTGGTCGAGCTGGCCCTGGCGGACCTGGAGGTGCTGGACGGCCAGCCCGACGCCGCGCAGCAGCGCCTGGCCCTGGCCTGGCAGCGCACGCGAGATCCCCGTACCGCTGCGGGCCGGGCCGACCTGCTGATGGCGCTGGACCGCCTGTCAGAAGCGCGCACCTGGATGGATACCACGCGGGCCGCGTCGCCCGGCTTTGCGCCATTGCTGCAGGCCGACGCCGACTGGCACCGGCTGCAAGGGCAGGGGGACGCCGCCCTGGCCTTGTACCGGCAGGCGTTGACCCACGCGGAGGGCGATGCGCAGCGGGCCGCCGCCCTGGCAGGGCTGGGCCGCGCATTGCAAGAGCGTGGAGACCTGCGCGCGGCCCGCAGTGCCCTGGCCCAGGCCGTGGCCCTGGCGCCAGACCAAGCGGCCTACTGGGGCGAAGCCGCCACGGCGGCCATCGAAGCCCTGCGCCTTGCCGAGGCGCGCTCCGCCCTGGATGCCGCCCTGGCGCAGTCGGGCGACGACTATGTGGCCCTGGCGGCTACCGGACTGCTGGCGCTGCGGCAAGGCGATGCCGAGGCCGCCCGCACCGCGCTGCTCAAGGCCCTGGTGATCGAGCCGCGATACGCCCGCGCACAGGTGTGGCTGGCGGTGGCCGAATACACGCTGGGCGAGCGCGCCGCAGCGATGGACGCACTGGACCGCGCACGCGTAGCTGACGCGCGCGACCCACTGCCCTGGCAGGTGGAGGCCATGCTGCGCAACGACAGCGGCGAGCCCGTGGCGGCCATGGCCGCAGCGCGCGAGGCACTCACACGGCTGCCCTACCTGAAGTCGCTCAACCCGCTGGCCTCGGACAGCCAGGGCTCTGCCAACCTGGGCAAGGCGCTGGGCGACTTCGGCATGGAGCACTGGGCACGGGCCTACGCCAGTGCGTCGTACTACCCGCTGTGGGCGGGCAGCCACTTCTTTCTGGCCGACCGGTACGAGAGCGACTTCAGCCGCCGCTCCGAGCTGTTCCAGGGCTACCTCACCGACCCCACCGTGTTTGGCGCCAGCGACAAGCGCGCGCCGCTCCTGCTGTCTGCAGGCAGTGAATGGGCGATGGGCACGAGCGCTGAACGCAACCCGCTGCGCCACAACGCCACGGCCGATGTGGGCTACCGCGGCTTTGCCGCCAGCAGCGTGCCTGTGGCCTGGCTGGTGCGCGCCAACGACGTGCAGATGTGGCCCCGCGAAGGCTCCGCCACCACGCAGTACCGCCTGTCGTCGCCCGGGGTGGACCTGGCGCTGGGTGTGCGGCCCAACGAGAGCCTGTCGCTGTTCGCGCTGCATGGTGACACCACCTTGCGCTATCGCTTTCCGCAAGGCCTGGACTTCGGCAACGGCATCACCTTCACCGGCGGCGCCGAGACGCGCACCCGCCGCACGGACCTGGGCGCCGCGTGGCGATGGTCGGCCGACAGCCAGACCTGGCTCAAGGTGCACAGCGGGCGCCAGACCTCCGGACTGGTGCTGGACGATGCGCGCTGGGGCCCCCAGGACTACCGCTATGCCAGTGACGAGCAGGGCCTGTTCCTGCGCCACACCGTGTTGTGGGGCGCGCACCGCCTGAGCGTGGGCTGGGAGGGCGTGGACAGGGATACCGTCAGCGCGATCTCTGACCCCGGCATCACCACGCCGCGCACCAACACCGAGCGCTACCACATGCCCTGGGTGGCGGGCGAATGGCGCAGCGGTGCCTGGACCTGGATGGCCGAGGCGTACTGGCCCCGGTTCACCACCCGGCAGCGCGACCGTTATGCCGACACAGCAACGGGACAAGACCTGCTGCCCGTGCAGGACGACGGCGCGGCGCACCGCCACCGGCTGCTGCCGCGCCTGGGCACCAGCCTGCGCCTGGGCCCGGGCCGCGCCCTGCACTGGGCCTGGCAGGAGAGCGTGCGAGCGCCCGGCACGCACACCCTGTCGCCCGTCGCCATGGGTGCTATTGCCGTGGACAACCAGTACCTGCTGGCGGGCAGCTACGCCCGCAAGCACGCGGTGCAACTGGACTGGGAGGCCAGCGCCACCACCTTCTGGGGCGCCAGCCTGTCGGGGCAGCGCATCAGCAACCTGGTGGCCGCCAACGGTCGCCTGTTTGCGCAGAACACGGGGGCGCTGTTCGACAACGTGGCCACCATCGCCCCCGTGGTGCTCAATGCCCAGACCACGCTCAACACCTATGAGGAAACGCCTGTCTTCGGGCAGGGGCAGCTGGCGCAGGCCACAGTGTCCGTCAACCATTTGCTAGGTCCGCGCTGGAGCGTGCTGGGCAGCTACATCCACACCACATCGCGCAACACCGGGGCGGGTCTGGAGGGGCGTTGGCTGCCCGGCTTTGCCCGCCACGTGGTGCTGGGCCAGACCACATGGCGCCATGAGGCGCGCAGCTTTTCGCTGCTGCGCCTGACCTGGCGCGGCATGCGCTACAGCGATGAGGCCAACACGTTGCAACGCGCACCGGGCTGGAGCCTGGCGCTGGCCCATGGCTGGGAGTCGCAGGACCGGCGCTGGAGCTTCACCGGCACGGTGCAGACCGGGCTGCGCACCGGAGAGCGCCCCACGCTGTGGGCCCTGGTGCGGTACCGGGACTGAAGTGGCGCCCAGTGTGCAGAGGGCGCCTTTACCGGGTGATGGAAGGGTGTGTGAGGCCTTTTTGGCCGGTAGCGCTAGTGAAATATGCCTGAGTAGCTATCAAAAACGTAGCTTTTTGGACATTGGAAAGAGTAAAAAA
Organism: Acidovorax sp. 22279; assembly: GCF_052045435.1. Lineage (NCBI taxonomy): Bacteria > Pseudomonadati > Pseudomonadota > Betaproteobacteria > Burkholderiales > Comamonadaceae > Acidovorax > Acidovorax sp. 22279. The sequence goes on along the minus strand of NZ_JBQEOV010000024.1, from coordinate 6,989 downwards.
AGCCCGCAGCCTTGCGGCTCGGGCTGTGTGTCTTGCACGCTGCGCTCGGTGGCGCGCCGGCTTATGCTGCGGCGGCCTCGGCCAGCGCCTGCAGGGCGGCCGTCACTTCGGCAGCTTCCACGCCGTCCACGGGCGCCAAACGCGGGGCCAGGGTCTGCAGGGCTGCGCTGTCCTTCTGCAACTGGGCAATCGCCTGGCCGGCCTCCTTGGGTGCGTCAAATCCCGTGCTCTGCAGCAGCAGGCGGCCGTCGGCCGCCACGAGCTTGAAGTAGAACTTGCCGTCGGCCTCGCGGTACTGCTTGAAAGCGGGCAGTGCGGCCTTGGCGGCCTTGGCCGGTTTGGCGGCTGTGCTGGCCTGCACCAGGCTGCGCAGGCCCACGGCGCTGCGCAGTTCGCGGATGAACGGCGTGGCCAGAGCGCGGGCGCGCTCGGCTCCAGCCAGCAGGGTCTGTTCGATGCGGGCGGGGTTGTGGATGAGTTCTTCGTACTGCGCGCGCATGGGGGCGATCACCTGGTCCACGCGCTCCAGCAGCAGGTGCTTGGCGTCGCCCCAGGCAATGCCGTCGGCATAGGCCTTGCGCAGGGCCTCGGTCTCTTCGGGCGTGGCAAAGGCCTGGTAGATCTGGAACAGGGCCGAGCCTTCGACTTCTTTGGCCTCACCAGGCGCACGCGAGTCGGTCAGGATGCCGCCGATGAGCTTTTGCAACTGGGCGCGCGAGCTGAACAGCGGAATGGTGTTGTCGTAGCTCTTGCTCATCTTGCGGCCGTCCAGCCCGGGCAGTGTGGCCACGTGGTCGTCGATGGCCGCCTCGGGTAGCACGAAGTGCTCGCCGTACAGGTGGTTGAAGCTGGCTGCCATGTCGCGGGCCATCTCGATGTGCTGGATCTGGTCGCGGCCCACTGGCACTTTGTGGGCTTTGAACATCAGAATGTCCGCGCCCATCAGCACCGGGTACATGAACAGGCCTGCGGTGACACCGTCGTCATGCTCGCGCCCGGCGGCGGTGTTCTTGTCCACGCTGGCCTTGTAGGCGTGGGCGCGGTTCAGCACGCCCTTTCCGGTCACGCAGGTCAGCAGCCAGGTCAGCTCGGGGATCTCGGGGATGTCGGACTGGCGGTAGAACGTGACCTTCTCGGGGTTGAGCCCTGCGGCCAGCCAGCTGGCTGCGATCTCCAGCGTGGAGCGCTGGATGCGCACCGGGTCTTCGCATTTGATGAGCGCGTGGTAGTCGGCCAGAAAATAAAAGCTCTGCACGCCGGGCGTGAGGCTGGCCGCCACCGACGGGCGGATGGAGCCGACGAAGTTGCCCAGGTGGGGGGTGCCGGTGGTGGTGATGCCGGTGAGAAAACGGGTGGTGCTCATGGGAAACAAAAACTCAGCAGATCAAATGAACAGGAAGTGGCGGGCTTCTGCTGCGCTCAGCGCAGCAAGGCCGTCAGCGGGGTGAGCAACAGGTTGATGGCGGTGTAACCCACGGCCATCAGGGGGCGCAGCCACAGCGTGCCCACTACCCCGGCGATCACCAGGCCCATCACGATGAAAAAGCCCCAGGGCTCGATGCGCGACACCATATGGGCCTGTTTCCAGGGCAGCAGGCCCACCAGAATGCGCCCGCCATCGAGCGGCGGCAGCGGAAACAGGTTGAAAGCCCACATCACCAGGTTGACCATGACCCCGGCGCGTGCCATTTCCAGGAAGAAGCGCTCCTCGGTCCCCGTGCCCACCAGCACTACCAGCAGCACGGCCCAGGCGATGGCCTGGATGAAGTTGGACGCGGGCCCCGCCAGGGCCACCCACACCATGTGCTTCTTGGGGTTGCGCAGATTGCCGAAGTTGACCGGCACCGGCTTGGCGTAGCCAAACAGGAAGGCGCCCGAGGTTGCAAAGTACAGCAGCAGCGGCATCAGGATGGTGCCGACCGGGTCGATGTGCTTGAACGGGTTGAGCGTGATGCGCCCCATCATGTACGCGGTGTTGTCGCCAAAGTGGCGCGCCGCGTAGCCATGGGCCGCCTCGTGCACGGTGATGGCAAACAGCACCGGCAGGGCGTAGATCAGAACGGTTTGGATGAGATTGGAGGTGTCCACGCCGGGATTGTCTCAGACGCCCCGCTGTCCCCGGCGTTGCCAGGGTGACCCGGCGGGTGTTCAGGCGCCCGGCGGCAACCGCGTATTGTGGGTTGTACGTATGCCGATGGGTCTCCAGGCGGGGTGTTCGTTGCTAGCATCAACTTCTTGCCCGCAGCCCGTGCCAGTTTGTGCGAGTTCGTGCCCTTTGGCGCGCAGCGCTGCGCGGCGGCCCCTCCCACAACGACATACAACAGGCCTGGAGACATTGAAGCCATGTGGAACAACTTGAAGATCGGAACGCGCCTGTTGCTGGCGTTTGGCGGCCTCGCACTCGTCGTGCTGCTGCTGATGGTGATGGCACTGTTCGGCATCGGCGGTGCCGAGCAGGCGCTGCAGGGTGCCACGCCCCCGGCTCAGGCGGCGCTGGCGCAGTTGCAAAGCGCGCGCACCTGGGTGATCGGTTGCAGTGTGGTGGTGTTTGTGCTGGCGTTGGTGGCCACGCTCAGCCTGCGCGCCAGCATCGTGGCGCCGCTCAACCAGGCCATCCTGATTGCCGAAACCGTGGCGTCAGGCGACCTGAGCCAGGAGTTCAACTCCGACCTGGAGGGCGACTTTGGCCGCCTGCTGGGCGCGCTGGGCACCATGGAGGACACGCTGACCGACCTGGTGTCCCGCATCAAGCAAAGCACCGATTCGATCACCGCCTCTGCGGCAGACATTGACCATGGCAACACCGACCTGTCGCGCAGGGCGGAAGACCAGGTGTCGTCCCTGACCGAGACGGCAGCCAGCATGGAGCAGCTGACAGCCACCGTGCGCCAGAACGCCGAGCGCGCCCATTCGGCCAGCGGCCTGGCCGTGCAGGCGTCGGCGATTGCCGAGCAGGGCGGGTCGGTGGTGGGCGAGGTGGTGCAGACCATGCAGGCCATCAGCGGCAGCTCGCGCAAGATCGTGGACATCATCCAGGTGATCGAGGGCATCGCCTTCCAGACCAATATCCTGGCGCTCAATGCTGCCGTGGAGGCCGCGCGTGCCGGCGAACAGGGCCGGGGTTTTGCCGTGGTGGCCAGCGAGGTTCGCAACCTGGCCCAGCGCAGCGCGGTGGCGGCGCGCGAGATCAAGGCACTGATCAGCGCGTCGGTCGAACAGGTCGAAAGCGGCGCCGGTCAGGTGGGCAAGGCGGGCAAGACCATGGAAGAGATCGTCGGCGCCGTGGGCCAGGTGAGCGCGCTGCTGGGCGAAATCTCCACCGCCCTGCGCGAGCAGAGCGAAGCCATCAGCCATGTCAACGGGGCCGTGTCGCACATGGACGGCAGCACGCAGGAGACGGCCTCGCTGGTGCAGCATGCGGTGAGCACGGCGTCGGCATTGTCGGCACAAGCCCGCGACCTGCAGCAGGCGGTGGGGGCGTTCAAGCTCTGACGAATCCCTGAGCCGCTGCGCGGCTCTCCCCTCCAAGGCGCGCTACCGGCGGCTGAGCGAAGCTCGCTGCACGGCAGCAAATGTATTGGGCGTGGCGCCGCTTCGGCGGGCTCTTACAGCCCCAGCGCTTGCAGGCTGCCCCGGCCTTCGCGCACCACCACCGGGTCGCCGCCGGTGCCCATGGGGGTCAGGTCCACCACCGTGGTGGGCTCCAGGGGGCAGGCCCCGGCATCGACGATGGCATCCACCAGCTTTTCGTAGCGCTCGCGGATTTCCTGCGGGTCGTTCAGGGGCTCGGTCTCACCCGCAGGGATCAACGTGGTGGCCAGCAGCGGGGCGCCGTGCAGCTCCAGTAGCAGCTGCAGGCCTTTGCGGTCGGGCACCCGCAGCCCAATGGTCTTGCGCGAGGGGTGGCTCACGCGGCGGGGCACTTCCTTGGTGGCTTCGAGGATGAAGGTGTACGGGCCTGGCGTGCCCAGCTTGAGCAGGCGGTACTGCCGGTTGTCCACGCGTGCGTAGTTGGCCAGCTCCGACAGGTCGCGGCACAGCAGTGTGAGGTGGTGCTTTTCGTCCACCTGGCGGATGCGGCGCAGGCGGTCCACTGCGTCCTTGTCGTCCAGGTGGCAGACCAGCGCATAGCTCGAATCCGTGGGCACGGCCACGATGCCGCCCTTTTGCAGCAGCAGTGCGGCTTGCTTGAGCAGCCGGGGCTGCGGGTTGTCGGGATGGGCTTCGAAATACTGGGCCATGGGGCAGGTTCTCAGTGATGCGTGGCGCTGCGCGTGGGTGCCTTGCCTGGTGGCAGGTCGTCCAGAGGGCGCCTGGCGCGCCTGCGGCAGCGCGGGGTCATCGCAAAATTCGGTCGGACAGCAGTTCCCATACGGGAGTCAATGCGCCGGGCAGCAGGGGCAACGTGCCCAGGTCGGTGTGCGACTCGTCGGGGCTGTGGAAGTCGCTGCCACGCGATGCGGCCAGGCCAAACTCCTGCGCCATGTCGGCGTAGGTCACGTACTCGGCTGCGCTGTGGCTGCCCGTGACGACCTCGACCGCCCGGCCACCATGTTGCTTGAATTCGGAGAACAGCGCGAATTCTTCATTGGCGCTGAACTTGTAGCGCGCCGGGTGGGCGATCACCGCAATGCCCCCGGCCTGTGTGATCCAGCGCACGGCATCCCCCAGGCTGGCCCACCGGTGGGGCACATAGCCCGGTTTGCCTTCGGTCAGGAATTTGCGAAACACCTCGGAGGTGTCTTTGCACACGCCGGTTTCCACCAGAAAACGCGCGAAATGGGTGCGCGAGATGAGTGCCGGGTTGCCCACAAACTGCAGCGCCCCTTCGTAGGCGCCCTTGATGCCCACCTGGGCCAGCTGGGCCGCCATCTCCTGCGCCCGTTCGCCGCGCCCGCCGCGTGTGGCGGCCAGGCCCTGGGCCAGCTGGGTGTCGTCAGGGTCAAAGCCCAGACCCACGATGTGGACGGTGGTGTCGGCAAAGGTGACCGAAATCTCGGTGCCGGTGAGGTAGGCCATGCCTTGGGCGCGGGCGGCAGCGGCCGCACGGTGCTGGCCGCCGATCTCGTCATGGTCCGTCAACGCCCACAGCTCCACCCCGTTGGCCTTGGCCCGCGCGGCCAGGTCTTCGGGCGTCATGGTTCCGTCGGAGACGACGGAATGGCAGTGCAGGTCGGCGTTGAGTATGGAGGTCACCGATTCATTTTAGGGCTTGTACTGATAACGCGCCCCACGGAATCCATTAACACTTGTTACATGCACATTTCGCCTGGCTGGCGGGTGTTCAGCCGGGTCGAATGCCGGTAGTGTGGTGGTTTTCCTTGGGCAAGATACAACAACGCGGAACCTCGGGGTTTTTGCAGAGCATCAGGAGCAACCATGAAATTCAATGACCTGCGTGTCGCCCACAAGATGTGGAGCGTGATTCTGGGTCTGCTGGCGCTGATGCTGGTGGCCGCCGTCTGGACCCAGTGGTATGGGCGGCAGGTCACTGCTGCGACCGAAGAGTCCGTCAACAAATACGAGTCCGCCATCACCACGGCGGTCAGCTGGCGTGGCCTGGCGGAAGTGGCTGTCACCATGTCGATGGCCGGGTTTGTGACCACCGACCAGGCGCTCAAGGCAGACTTTGATACCCGGGTGGCTGCGCTCACCGCACGCATCACCCCGGTGCAGGAAAAGATCAACAAGGCGGCGGTGTCCCCCGAGGACAAGGCGGCATTGGCCGCGGTGGCCGCTGCGCGTGCCGATGTCCGCGGCCAGACCGACAAACTCAAGGAGCTGACCGATGCGGGCGATGCCGCCGCCAAGCAGGCCTATGTGGACAAGGTTTACCGGCCCAAGGTGTTGGCTTATCTGGAGTCGATCGACAAGTTCGTGGCCGTGCAGGAGCGCCAGCGTGACGATGCGGTGCAGGCCGCACGTGCCACGCGCGGCAACCTGGTGCTGATCGGGGCTGCCGCAGCCATCGCGGTGGTGGCCCTGGGCATGCTGCTGGCGGCCCTGCTGGTGCGCTCCATCACGCGGCCGCTGGATCGGGCCGTGGTGCTGGCCGAAGCCATTTCGGCCGGGGACCTGACCCAAGACATCCACGATGACCGCAAGGATGAACTGGGCGTGCTCACCCGGGCGCTGTCGGCCATGTCGGCACGGCTGCGTGGTGTGGTGAGCGAAGTGCGCCAGGGGGTGGATTCGGTCTCGTCGGCGTCGGTGGAGATTGCCAACGGCAACCACGACCTGTCGGCGCGCACCGAGCAGACGGCCTCCAACCTGGAAGAGACGGCAGCCAGCATGGAACAGCTCACGGCCACCGTGAGCCAGTCGGCCGACACGGCTCGCCAGGCCAACCAGCTCGCCGGCACGGCGGCCCAGGCTGCAGCGCGGGGCGGCGAAGTGGTGGGCCAGGTGGTCACCAGCATGCAGCAGATCACCGACAGCAGCCGCAAGATCAGCGACATCATCGGCACCATCGACGGCATCGCCTTCCAGACCAACATCCTGGCGCTGAACGCAGCGGTGGAAGCCGCCCGGGCCGGCGAGCAAGGCCGTGGGTTTGCGGTGGTGGCCAGCGAAGTGCGCAGCCTGGCGCAGCGCAGCGCCGAGGCGGCCAAAGAGATCAAGACCCTGATCAGCGCCAGCGTGGAGAACGTGGAATCGGGCTCGGCCCAGGTGGCGCAGGCAGGGCAAAGCATGCAAGAGATCGTTGCCAGCGTACAGCGCGTGAGCGACCTTATCGGCGAGATCACGGCCTCCTCGACAGAACAGCGCGACGGCATCGCGCAGGTCAACCAGGCCGTCACACACCTCGATCAGATGACGCAACAGAACGCGGCGCTGGTGGAAGAGTCCACGGCGGCAGCCGCCTCGATGCGTGACCAGGCACAGCACCTGGCGCAGGTGGTGTCGGTGTTCAACGTGGGAGCGGTGGCCACCCGGGCGCCGGCAGCGGCACCCCGCGCTGCAGCACCGGCGCCTGCGCCACGGCCCGC